>JAEHDK010000738.1 GCA_016880465.1 Micromonosporaceae bacterium | reverse complement strand
CGCCGATACGGGTCGCGGTCACCGGCGGGACCGGGTTTGTCGGCGGCCATCTCGCCACCCGCCTCTCCCAGCAGGGCAACCAGGTGGGCGACACAGGACAGCCAGTTCCTGGCTCTCGCTTCCACCAAGAGCCACTTCGACTGGGTGGTCGGCCGTCAGATCTCCACTCGGGTGAGCTGCCACCTGGTAGCCAGGACACATGAGTCCATTGGTGGCTATCCACGCGCCTACCACCTGGGCCCTGCGCTGCCTCTCTTCGGTGGTGTATACCCTCCGTGCCCGCTTACCCCGAAGGTTGGCCCGGTCTACTGCCCGCGTACACCCCACGCACCGAGGCCCTGGGGAGAGCAGCCCGCAGTCAAGACACGGCTTGAGTCGGGCCATTCCACCTCCCGATCAACGTCGGGGTGCAGCAGCCGCAGGTGTTCGAGCATGGCCGGCCACGCCGGGGTCTGGTCACCGCAGAGGCGGCAGGTTACGGGCACCCGGGTCATGCACTGCGCCGGCGGGATTGCGTGGAGCGGCGGGTGGTCTGCTCCACCTCAAGGACATCGCCGAGACGGTAGAGCGGACTGCGGCCCGATGCGCCGACGGAGCGGAGCAGGCCGGCGTTACGCCAGTAGTTGACCAGTTGACGTGAAACACCCACCATCGCGGCTGCGAGGTGGGCGGGGAGCCGTGCGTCGAGGTCGTACATCCACGCCTCCCCCAGTGTGGGCAGCGTGAACGTGGCTCAAGTAAAGCCGATCTACGGATCGTTGGCAAGCTCGTCTGGACCGATACCGAGGCGCTTGAGCATCCTTTCGCTCGCTAGTCGGCCGGCCGCCGCCTTCGCCCGCTTCTCGGTGACGAACTCGGTGTGGACGTGATCAGCGATCCACCGCCTTGCGGCCGGGATGGTCGCCAGGACCGCGAACGGATGACGCCAACCGCTCACGTCAACCAAGAAGCACGTACGACATGTGACCCGCAGCCCACCGGACGGCATCCTGATCAGCTTGTAGCCAGGGAACTGACTCGACAGCGCGGCCATGCCCTCATCCTCCACTCACCGCGGCTGCGACAAGCCGCACCCAGCGGGTGTACTCGTCGGCTCGGTACACCGTCCGACAGGCGGCGTTCTGGCACTCGACGTCGCCGGAGCCGTCAGCGAGGCGGGCGAGGGTCTTCAGGTCACAGCGCCGGCACGGCACGCCCCGACATGGCGTGGGACGCGGCTCGTCGACTCCGACGTAGCGACGCATGACCGACCATAGTCCGTTGATCTCGGACGCGAACTCGTCGACGGCCGGATGGTGGTCGCAGGCCCATTCGAGGCGGTTGCCCAGCCACACGACCATCGCGCTCACGTAGCCGGGGCGTCCGCGCTCGCTCTTGCCGCGCAGGTGGCACCAGTCGCGGATCCAAGAGTCGAGCAGTGTGGCGACGGAGACGTGGCCGATCTGGCACAGCAGGTCGTCGAGGCCGACCACGTTCGGTGTTGGGCGTACGGGCAGGAGCAGGTCCCACACGTCTTCGCGGAACGGGAGCGGTGCCTCGACCTCGCCGCCGCGCACGTACTGGCCGAACCCAGCCCCGCGCTCGAGGTGCTGCGGCAGGTCTCCGTGCCCGCGGCCGATGTCGGTCAGCGTCTGCGCGAGTCGGGCACGGCAGGGCTCGCACACCTGGGCGCGCTCGTAGTGTCGCGGCGCGCGACTGTGCAGCTGCGGGCAGACGACGCAGCGGACTTCCACGTGGTCGGTCACGGGTCGTTCCAGCCGGCTTCGGCGCGGGTCGGGTAGCGCCCGCCATCGGTGCCGATGTAGACGCTGCGGGTCGGGGCGCCGTGAACCGGGCACTCGGGGTGCAGGCCCCGGATGTAGACGCGTTCACGGCGGGCGATGTCGTCGAAGGTGGTGATCTCGCAGGCGGGGCAGACGCACTCGGGCATCGGCGCCTCCGGTAGGCCGCGCGCATCCGGGACAGTCTCCCAACGCTCGCTCATCCGGCCTCACCGTCCCCACGGCGCGCGAGAGCAGCGCGGAGCCGTTCCTCCGCCGGTGCGCTCTTGCGCCGGATCTGCCAGCGAGTCATGATCAGACTTCCGATCACCTGGTCGCGCGTCTTGCCCAGCCGCCGCATCTCGTCCCCGAGCACGCGCAGTTGCGCTTCGGTCAGACTCACGGTCAGACTCACCTCGATCTTGATGCGCTTAGCCATCGGTGTCCCCGTACACCGAGGCGACCGCCGCGACGTCAGGACAGTCCTCGTAGCGGCCGCGTGCGCAGTGATAGCAACTGGTCGGCGAAGAACGCGTGTGCCGCTCCAGGATCTGCCTTGCTGCCTTCACCCACCGCAGCACCCGAGCCGGATCGTGCCGTGAGATGTGCGCGGCCTGAGCCTCGCTGGGAGCGCTCTCGTCGTAGGTGACGACATCGGCGGCGTCGTCTTCGATGCGGCCGTGTTCGCGCTCCGGGTCCGGTTGGTGCCAGTTCGGCGAATCGCCGCCGGCTGCCAGCGCTACCCGCTCATCCTCGTCGAGATGTTGGCGCAGGGTCTCAAGATCCATCGGTATCTCCTCGGATCGTCCGCTTGACCCACTCCCGGATCACCGAAGCGGTCGGCTTGGCGCCGGTCTGCAGCCAGTCAGGACTAGCGCCGGTGACGAAGGTGGCCTCGACCCGCGCTACGACAGCCTCCAGCGCGGCTTGTTCGATGAGTGGAGCAGCCGCCCGGACGGCGGCCTCGGCGTAGACCCGGGCGTAGTGGTGGTCGGGAAACTCGACTAGGTCAGCCACGTCGGCGAAGCCATTGCGGTCGACGTAGCACCGTTTAGCCGCCACGTTGCCGGCTTCTATCGCTGCTGTGAGATCCAACTCAGCCACAGCGATGCTCCTCGATCAGGTCGGCGAGTTCCCCCATGGTGCTGTCCTCGGCAACGGCCAGGACGAACCCGCAGCGAGGGCAGGTGGCCGTATCCGCGCTGGTGTCCAGCGGCCACTCGCCGCCGGGGCCGACCATCGCCATGTAGTCGCCCGGGCCGACGATCATCTTCGGCATCCGCTCACCCATCGGTGCGAACGTGTCCTTGGCCTTGATCACAAAGACTGGCATCGCGGTGCGTTCTTGATCTTCCATCACGCCCCCATCAGGAACAACATCCACCACAGTCCCAGCCCCAGACCCACGGCCAACCCGAACACCAAGATCACACTTCGGTGCCATCCCGCCGGTTCAGGCCGGCCGACCTGCCACCAGCTCACGACGCCTCCATCGGAAAGCCGTCCGGTGGTGGGAGCGCGACGAAGTGCGGATTTGGCACCGAGCGCAGGTGACGCGCGCGCCGCCTGTCGTTCTCGACCCACTCCGGCCGACGCAGGATCTCCCGTCCCACGTCCGGGAGCGAGTCGCGCACCCGTCGAATCAGCGCCTGCGTCTCCTCGCGGCGGTATTCCGGCGCAACCGCCGGTGCGCCCGTGAGTTCGAGCCGCGGACCCGGTGAACGGTCGTTGCGGATCCGGACCGCGCCCTGCCGGACATGGACCGGCATCAGGTATTCGCGGGACTCGCGGAAGTGATCGATCACCGCACGCCGGGCGTCATCGAACGGGATGTCGTTCACGGCCTCCTGCCAGGCGTAGACCGTGGCGTCATCAAATCGACGGTTGTCGTACGCCGCGATGAACATCAGCAGGTCGTGGGTCTGCGCAAGGTTCACTTCGGTCCTTCCAGCGCTCGGCGGTCCTGCCGCGCGAACCGCTCCCGGTCGGCGATCCGCGCGGCCGTTTCGGGTTTGAGCTTGTGGCCGTTGACGTCGATCAATCCGCGCGGTGACCCGCGGATCCGCGCGACCTCGGCCTGCTGCCGGCGCATCCACGTGCGCCAGGTGGCACGCCAGTCGACCTTGACGCCACGTTGGCCGGGCTGCGCCCGCCAGTAGTCGACGAACGCCTCATGATCGGATCTGCCGGTGGCCGGCGCCTTGCTTCGCGCCCAGGCGATCAGCTCCGCGTCAGGCTCAAAACCGTCCGGCAGGCGCGTGCCGGACGTCGTCGCGCGCTTGCGCGCTCCGGACGGTTCTACTGACGGTTCCGTAGGAGGATGGTTCTCTGATGGTTCGGGGGCACCTGGTGCCGGGTCCACTGTCGTTTCGTGCCGGGTTCCTGGCACCACGTGCCGGGTAGTGAGTGCATCTGGTGCACTGTGCACCTCGTTCACTGTGCTGCTCGTGCCGGGTGGGGTGGCCTGGGACCCGGCATCCGGTGCATGGTCTTTCATCACCACGCGGTACCGGTTGCAGCCCCGCGGGCCGGCCTTGTACTCCACGTGGAGCTCGCCGATCGACGCCAGGCCCACCAGTGCCGCACGGACTCCGCGCTCGGACAGCCCGGTCTTCTTGGCCAGCGTCGCGCCGGAAGGGTACGCCTGCTCCCCGGCGTCGTTGGCGCAGTCCGCGATGGCCAGCAGGACGAGCCGATGCGCCGGCTGGGAGCGAGAGTGCTCCCAGACCCACGTCATGACCCGTACGCTCATCCGCGCCCCATGAACAGATAGCCGCGCGGCAGGCCGATGCGGATCATGTACCGCCGGGCGACGTCCCATTTGTTGCTGAGTGCCGCATGAAGGGCGGCCGCGGCGAGGCGGACTTCCTTCCGGTGGTCGGGGGGCGCTGGCATACTCATGCGGGGCTCCGATCTGCGTCATCGGGGTTCAAGTCCGAGGGTCGAGCGTGGTGAGCGCTCCCCTCGGGCGTACCCCGATCATACCCGAACCCACGTTCCAATTCACGCTGATTGCATTGCGGCGTAACGATTTCGCGATCGTCCACAACGTACACCAGCCGTCCACCCCACCGGTCGGGCTCGTAGACCGCGAGCACGTGATCAGACCACCGCCGTATGATCATTCCGTCTCCCCGATCCGTCTCGCGTCGACCAGCCGTGCGTCCGGATGTGTCTCCGGCACCCGGTGCGCCACGTGCTGTTCCGGTAGTCCGCAGTGGCACCGGTACGCACCACGGTGGTCCGGGCCGTTGTCCGGGTCGGGCTGGAAGACGTGGGTGCGCATCACGCCACCCGCCTACGTTGGCGCCACGCCCGCTGATACTCCGCGTTGGCCCGCCGGCAGTCGGCACACCGCTCCACGCACCGCTGGTACGCGCCCAGGGTTCCGTGCTCCGCCGGCCGCGGCCGGGCGTTGAGCCAGGCGACGACGTCCGCATGTAGATAGACGCGGAACTTCTTGCCGAACGTGCGCACCGGCGCGGGGAAGTCGTCGCGGTCCAGCCACAGGTAGACCGACGACAAAGGCCGTTCCGCCAAGTCGGCGATCTCGGCCGCGCTGACAAGCTCGGTGGTGTCGACGTTCATCACGCCACCTTGGGCCCGTGCTGGTTGTTGCCCACCTGCGAGTCCAGCGCGTCGAGCAGCTCCCGCCGCCGCTTGGCCACGTTGCCCGGCGTGTCCGGCCCGCCGGGAATCCTGGTCCAGGCGATCAGGTGACTCCACGGCACGTCCACCGGCGTCGCTGCCGCCTGCACGTAGTGCAGCGCCTCCCGCTCCTCCGGCGTGGTGTTGGCGTGCAGCCAGCGCCGGTTGGCTTCCGGGTCGTCCTCTCTGACCCGGGCGGCGAGCTGGGCCGCGACCGACTCCAGCCGGTCAACGTCCATTGGCCCGCTCCCGTTCGGCGACACGCCTGTTCCGCTCGACATACCGGCACCCGTTGGAGCAGAACCGCTGCTGCCAGGTCACCCGCCAGAACACCCGGCTGCACGACACCCGGGCACACCTCGCCGACGTTCCCGGAGCTTGGCGGGTACGTCCCGACTCAAGGACAGACTTGCCGGCGATCACCATGCCGGTGATGCCCAGTTCCTCGGCGCGGACCTGGCACTGCCGTTTAACCGGGCACCCGCCGCAGATGGCCTTGGCCCGCCGGTTGTGCTGGTTGGGCACCGACCACCACTCCGGGTCGTAGCTCCTACAGCTCGCGCGCACGAGCCAGTCCACGTCGGCGCCGAGGTCCAGGTCGTAGGTGCTACGCATCGGCCACCTCCCGCGACGGCGGGTCGGGCACCTCATACTGGCCACGCCAGAGTTCGTACTCGGCATCCCGAGCCCAGACAGCCCAGCGTTTGCGCCAGGTCCTCGTTCCGTGCGTGCCCATGTACCAGCAGGCGACCAGAACATCAGCCTGGGTGATGGCGTACTCGTGGGCCACCGCACCAACGGCCTCGCCCGCGTAGACCAGGTCCGCTACGGCCTCGACGGACAGTTGGGTGTTGTTCACGGTCGCCCGGCCGAACTTCATGCCTGGGCTGAAGGCGACGAATGGTTCGCTCACGGCGCCTCCTCGAACGCCTTGCAGCCGCAGCCGAGGTGCGAACAGGCCGTCCGGGTGCCGCGCTTGTTCAGGTCGTGCACCATCACCAGGTGCGTGCACGTGCATCTGGCGACCCGCCAGCGGGGCTCGCGGCAGGTCGGGCAGCGACCCAGAGCGACAAGTTCGGCGGTCATGTCGTACCCCCAGATCAGCAGGCAACAGCCGAACGGTGGGCGTTCGTTCGGACCGATGGCGATCGACTCGGGATGGATGAACCGCAGCCGACCCGGTAGGAACTTCACCCGCAGTGGCGAGCCCGGTTGGTCGCGCCGGGGCTCGACGAGCAACTGCCACCACTTCTGCTCGGTGCGGTTGGCTGGCAGCAGCATGACGATGCCGCGCGCCGACTCATACTCGCGCCATGACTTCGCCACCCACGGCGCGATGCTCGAGTACGGCGGGTTGCACCACACCATTTCGCCGGCCCAGGACTGCCGCAGGCCATCCTGGGCAACCGTGAAGTACCGCTCACACTTCGCGTTGTGCGCTGACGCGGCCACGTCCAATGTAAAGCCGTAGATCACATCCAGCGTCGCGAAGAAGTCCGGTGAGGTAGCACGGTCATCTACGGCCGACAGGGCACCGCGGCGCGCGACCTGCTGCGGATGGTTTCGGACGCGATACCCGACGACGCTCACAGCCAGGTCACCTTCTCGCCGAGCAGCACCCAGCCCGCAGACCGGTAGGCCATCGGCTCCAACTCGGGCACCTGCCACGACCGGAGCATCAGGCCAAGGTCATATGCCTCCGCCGGCTGGGCATGGCACCACTCGTGACAGCGGCGGCAGCCATGCCACAGTCCGCTGAGTGCGTCTCCGCCACCCTGCGCGCGTCCTACGCGGTGGCACGGGTCTGTGGCCCTACCCAGGCACCCGGGCAGCGCAGCCTCACACAGACCGCCAGAGCGGGCGGCGAGGGCCTTCAGGACGTCTCGCGGGACCGCGGGCTTGACCCGGGACTTCAGCCGGGTCCGGCGGGCGATCGGGCTACGCGTGAGCGCCATTGGCCCACTCCTCGAACTCTTCGCGGGACATCTTGGCGATCTCCGACACGGGCAGTTCCCGGTCCACGAACGAGCGCCGGCGGGCCAGGATTTCCCGCACGGTCAGCACCGTCGCCGTCCGGTGCGGCCACGCCCGCTCCCGGACCTCGTAGCCGCAGGACCAGCAGGACAGGTGCTCGTGCACCCAGCCCGTGTCCGCGTCCTGGCCGAGATCCACCGCAAGCTTCTTGGCACATCGTGGACACCGCTCGGTCGCCACGTCCGGTACGTAGGGCAGCGTCATGCCACACCGCCCGGCGGTATCCAGCCAAGACGCACCAGCAGGTCGTAGACCTCCGGCACCACCACGGTCTCCGCCTCCACCTCGGCGCGTGTGACCACCACGTCGAGCCCCATGTGCGTGACGCTGCCGATGCTGGCCTCGAGCGTGAACCCGCGGACGAAGTGGCTCACTTCGGTGCCGTCGAGCCGGATGCTCCCGCAACCGATCTGGTCGACGCTGATCTCCGCCTTCATGGCTCACCGTCCTGTCCGCCCAGCGCGAGTTCGGCCCGCACCGCGGCGCCGTAGCTGCGCCCCACGTCGATACGGACCTTCGTCGCGTCGATCCGCCGGCGCAGATGCCGGACCAGTGCATCAGCCACGTCCGCCTCCAACCGCTGCTGGTGTGTCGCGACGACTGCCTCGTGCTTGCGCCGGTCCACCGACCCCTCGGCCGCCAGGAACGCCCGGCTGAACGCCAGGTCGAACGCTGCCCGCTTCTCCGTCGCGTCCCGGTCGGCCGTCTCCAGCGCCCGCACCGTCTGGTCCAGGTCCCTCGCCAGCCGGGCCAGGTTCAGGGCCACTTCCGTCGCCGTCGCCGGTGCCATCGCGCGCCTCTATCTCGGCCTTTTGCTTGCTGATCTCGGCTTTCAGTTCGTTGGCCTGCCGGGTGGTGATGTCGTCGGCCTTGAACGCCGAGACGACCAACTCCCACGCGTTGCGCAGCCCTGCCGTGGACTCGGCTGCGGCGATCGTCAGTGCCAGGGCGGCGAAATTCTCGACCTGTTCGGCCGTCGGGCCGGCCGGTTCCTCCGCGCGCTCGTAGGTCTGTGCGTCGGGCTCCGGTTCGTGGGTGGGAATGCAGAGCGTCTGGATCAGCGCGATGCGGTAGGCGACGCTCATCGCCTTCGGTGCGCCTTTGTCGCCGAAATCCATGGACTCGCCGGGCACCTCGCAGTCGATGAAGTCGCCGGCCGGGCCGTAGAACCGGTAGGTAACGGCCACCGTGCACTCACGTGAGCGCTTCTCCCGGGAGGTGAGCACGTCGCGGTACTTGGCCTCGGACTTCAGCGGGACGGGGACGATGCCGTGTCGGCGGAAGGCGGGGCCCACGGCGTTGATGACCGCGTCGATGCCGCGGAAGTTGTAGCCCTGTTCGTTGTTCCGGTCACCCTTGCCGACAGCCTGGACCTCACCCATGACTGCCGCGAGTGCTTCGATGATGGTCGGCTTGTCGGTCACAGGTAATCACCACAGTCATGCCTGACGTAGACGCGTGGGACGAAGATGACCTCGGCATCCGGGTGACAGGTCGCCGTGATCTTCCGCGCGATCGCTTCGTGGCTGTTGCACTGCGCGCTCTTGCGGAAGAACAGCAGACCCTTGCCGGGTTCGTAGGACCACCAGCGGTCGGCGTAGACGTGCCAGAAGCCATCACCGGGCTCAGCCGTGGCCTTGTCCAACGGCAGGTAATGGATCTGACGACGGTCGATCTTCACGCTCACGGCTTCACCTCCCGCTCGTGCTCGACGCACATCCCACCGATCGACGTGGACGGCCGGCCACAGCCCGCGGCACAACGACACGACGGGCACCATGTCCGGGTGGTCCGGCCGATGAAACCCTCGCCGAGACAGGTCCGGCAGACCTCCGGCTGCGGAACGAGGACCTTGGTCACGGGCCCACCGCCGCGAGGTGCGCCTTCAGGTAGGGCATGCCCGGCTGACCGATCAGCGGGAACTCACCGGCCCGGTACGACGACGCCACGATGGCCTGGAACTCCTCGGTGGGCGCGCGTAGCGCTCGGATGCGGTCCCGCGGTGTCGCCGACCCAAGCGCGGCGTCCAGGCTGTGCTGCGGCCGGTAGCCGTTGTCGTTCTCGACGTCCGGCGGGACGACGGGCATGTGTCGGGCCGCGGCCAGTTCCTCGGCGCGCTCCGGGGCTTGCAGGCCGGCCCGGTAGGCGATCGGCCAGGCCAAGGTGCCGCCGGCCAGCAGCAGACCGCAGGCGATGGGCAGCAGCACGAGCATGTTGTTCATGACGCACCGCCGGTGAGGAACCGGGCCACCGAGGCCAACTCGCCATCGGTCATGACCATGCCATCGTTGGCCGCCGCCCAGTCGTCGTACTCCTTGCGCAACCGGTCGGCCAGGGTTCGGCCCTCCGGTGCCACCGAGGCGGCGACGAGTTGGAGCACCGCGCGCGCCTGCGCCATGGCGGCGACGTTCTTCACGTCTGATGCCCTGACCTCGTGGTCGAGGTTCTTACCAGCGGTCGTCTCAATGCGCACCCGCAGCATTTCGCTGGCGTGTTCCATGATCCGCACCATGCCCTCGGTGTCGCTCACGACGCACCGTCCATTGCCAGCACGCCTTGCGACATGCGGCGGGCGATGAGTTCGCAGTACCGCTCGTCAGCCTCGATGAGTACGGCCGTACGTCCGGACATGCGCGCGGCCTCAGCCGTCGAGCCAGACCCGGCCATGCAGTCCAGCACGGCGCCACCCGGACTGGCGACGGTGGTGATGAGTACGTCGAGCACGCCGACCGGCTTGCGGCTTGGGTGACGATCGTCGTCGATTGGCTTGCAGGCGATGACGTTGCCGACGTCACGGCGCTGGGGTGGTCGGGGGTTCCCGGCCGAGCCATGGACGATGAACTCGTGCTGGTTGCGGAAGATCGCACCCATGCCGAAGTAGGTCTTGTCCCAGACGATCGTGGGGTGGATCCGAAGGTCGGCAGTTTCGAATGCGGCCGACAGGAGCGGAGCCATCCGCCAGTCGGCGAAGGAGAAGGCGTGTCCACCAGGAACCAGCAGTCGGCGGTATTCCAGAGCGGCGAGCCGGTTGAACCAGACGTAGCCCTGCGTGCTCATCGCATCGCCTCGGATCCAGTCGTCGTCAGCTACGCGGCGGGTCATGGAATGCCGGACCGTACGAGAGTTCTCGCGGCGGCCTCCTGACGAATACGGCGGGTCGGTGAGGACGGTGTCGACGCTTCGCTCGGGCAGGTTCGCCATGACCGCGAGCGCATCCCCGTGATACAACGTCACCCACTCGTCGGCGAAGTACGGCGTCACCTCCGCACCGCCTCTCGTTGCAGCTGGGCCATCGCCTGCGGCTGCCGGTAGTTCAGCAGCCGCTCAGCCGTCCGCGCCCGACGTTCGGCCCGCTCCCACCCGCGCAGGGCAGACGACAGGGCGACACACAGGAGCGCGCCGATGAAGATCAGCCCGCAGACCGCGGCGAAGGTGATCACGTCGGGGTCAATCCGCATCGCGCACCTCGGCGGCCCGGCTGTAGTCGGGGTGGCCGGGTTGGTCCGGCCAGATGACGTTGCCAGCGACATCGACGTAGGCACCGCCATCCTGCGCCCAACTGCGGTACTCGTTCTCGTCAGCGTCCGGCGAGTAGTCGTGGTCGTCGTACCGGTTGCGGCTCATGACGCACCTCGCTCAGGCTTGGTCCACAGCAGGTCGTAGGCGGCCAGCGGGTCGATGCCAAGCACCGCGGCGTACTGGTGCACGGCGTAGGCGCACTTCGCGGCGAGGATGCTGGCGGTCAGGATCGGGTTCCGTTTGGCTGCCGGGATGGCCATCAGGCTGGCACGGCGAATGTCACCGGCCACCTGCAGGCGTACCGCGTCATGCAGCACATCGCCGATGTCGAGTTCGGCAGCGGTGGGTTCACGGCTCATCGCGCACCGCCTCGGCGGCGTCAGCAGCAGCCAGCAGAGCAGCAGCCTTGGCGCGGGCCACCGCGGGCGACAGGAAGACGCTCTCGTCGCGGTGATCTCCGACCATCACGCGATCTCGGACCGTACCGTTGCGTTCGACGAAGATCTGCGAGCCGTCCTCTCGCCCGTCGTACCAGCGCCACGGCAGCTCTACGCCTACCGCCGGGTCAGGTACCAACCGGGTGAGCGGGCCGTAGTCAAGGACGAGGACCATCCATTCGTCCTCGGCGTGGGCGCCCTCGGTGCAGCACCAGTTCCCGCGTCCAGGGAGCCCGCGCTGCCACGCATGGCCGTCGCGGTCGAGGACAACGGCTCCAACCGGCGGCTCCGGTGGTAGCGGGTCCTCCATCTCGATCAGTGCGTCCCGCTGGACGACCACGTAGTCAAAACCATCGTCGAGGGTCTGCGGCGGTGGCGTACGGACCACGTGCGCGGGCTTGCCCATCAACGTCAGCGCGGGATTGACCTCGACGATGACGCACTCCCCGCCACCGAGGACTTCTGGCAGCCGGTACCTCACCGTGGCACCTCCGCATCCGGGCTGTCCGGCGTCAAGATGGCCGACACCATGCGGCGCTCGGCGACTTCCCTCCAGTGGGTCTCGGACTGGGCGTGCAGCCGTTCGTGGCCCCACTGGTCGGGGCAGACAGGCTCGAGCTTGCCGCACCACCGACAGCGGGGAGTAGGGGCGGTCATGACGAACCGCCGATCCGCGCCCGCATGGCCAACGCCTCGGCCTTCCGAGTCCGTTGCTCGGCCGCCCGCTCAGTCCAGTAGCTGTCTTCCGGCGACTTGGCACCGAACCCCTCAGCCTTGGCTGCCTGATCCTCGAATCCGGCCGCGATCCGATCCAGTTCCTCGATAGCCGCATCGGCGGTAAGCCAGACGTCGTCGAGCACGGGATCCTGGTTCTCGTACAGGAGATGGAACAGGTAGCTGTGGTGGGTCTCCAGCGACATGAAGGCACTGCGGTCGTAGAAGGCGGCCTTGTAGAAAATGGCCACTCTCCGCCGGCCGTACTCGTCGACAAGGTGGGACCACATGGCGTGGTCGGATGCCTCGCGCTTCCAGCCTTCGGGCAACGTGGCCGGGCGGAACATCGGGTCGCCCTTGTCGGGCTCGCCGAAGGTGAACCCGAGGGCGAGGAACGGCTCGTCGTTGTCCGCGCCGTGGAGGATTTGCGTGGGCAGCCGGTCAGAGTTCACCAACTGCCGCTGGCCGTCGGCCTCCATGCGCTCGATGGACGGTCCTGGGTCGCCGCCGTTTAGCATGCCCTCGGCAAGGAAGGCGAGTGCGTTGGCGGGATCGCTCATGTCATCGGTCGTGTTGCGTATGCTGTTCATGGACCAACCTTCCTGGTCTTCTGCGGTCCGCTCCGTCCACTCGGTGCGGACCGCGTTCCTTTGGTGCGGCGTCCCCGGCGGGACCGCTGGCCTCAGCTCGCCGGGTACGGTCCTGCGGCTGCGGATCTGGACACAGCCGCGACACCGGGAACGCCGCGCTTCCCGCCGATCGCCCATCCCTCAGAAGGTCACGGCGGGGAGCTATCCAGTTGTTGCCGGAACGGCCACCGAGGGAAGACCAGTGGCCGGCCCGGTCCTTCACCACCCCGGGACGGGCCCGATGCAACGCCCCGGATGGGAGATCACGTCGCCTCCCGGTGCTGGCGCCGTTCCTGGTGCGGCTCGGCCAGGCTGAGCGTGGCCAGGTAGCCGGGCCGGCGGCGCAGCGGCTTGCATGCGTGGCCGGGTTGGGCGCCACATCGGGGGCAGGGCCGCAGCAGGGGCCGGCTGGCCGGGATGCCGATGTCGCGCGCGCCCCAGGTGACGACCACGTTGCCGCCCTCGATGAGGTTGCGATGCAGCGTCATGCCGACCTCCTCCGGGCGCGGTACTGGGCGCGGTCGTATTCGCGCCTGCGCCGCCAGGGTTCGACGTACCGCCGCTGATAATCGGCATTCCCGGCGCGGCAGCGTGAACAGCGGCAACCGCGGGAGATGTACGCGCTACGTCCGTGGGTCCATGACTCGACGATCACGACAACCACCTCCAGAGCGCGTCAGCAGTGAGGGTGGCGGGCAGGGCAGCGACAGCGAGCAGCAGGACGCCGCAGCCCTTGCCGGCGCCGCTGGCCCTGCGGGGCTTCTTGTAGACGCGGCGCACATGTGGCCGCCGGGTACCTCGGGCGTTCACGCCGCACCGGCCGGGGACCGGTGCTCACCGGCGAGGATCGCCTCGACCTCGGACTTGCGGTAGCGCTTGAGTCCGCCCGGCAGGGTGATCGCCGAGATGCGGCCGTCCTCAATCCATCGACGGATGGTCGAGGGGTGAACGCGGAACTGCTCGGCAAGCTCGGCAGTAGTGAGTAGCACTACCTCAGGTTGCATGGACGCCACCGTAAAACGTCACGCCCTGTGGTGTCAAGGACTACAGTTCGCGCGATGTATTGCTTAACGCGCGCAGACACCTACTATGTCCATATGACCATCACCGACACCACGCACCAGGAGACAGAAGCCTGGGTGCCGGAGTTGTCCTTCAGCGCACGGCTGGCCCTCGTGCGCCACCGCATGGGCTGGAACATCAAGGAAGCCGCAGCAGCTTGCGGCGTACCTGCGCAGTCGTGGCGAGGCTGGGAGATCCAGGGCCGCGAGCCGCACCGGCTCACAACGATCGCGATGGCCATCGCGAGCCGCACCGGCTGCGACTATCTGTGGCTGGTCCACGGGCCGGAAAGAGGTGGTTCGATACGTAGGAGTGCTTATGTCGGGACACGCGTCCTCGGCACAATCGGCGACTACCTGAGCCATCACACGAACGGCCCACCGGCACCTCATCCCACCAGGACCCGATCGGTGCGTGAGACCCGTCCGGTTGTCGGCGCGTTCGTACGTCCACACACACCTGTCGCCGTGTAGTGGAGCCATCACAGACTGGAGAGGGGTTGCCCGTAGTGACCCGACGTCACGAAGATCTGCGGATGAGTGATCAGTTGTTGGACCTCCACGCCCGGCACCTACGGGCGGGAGGCAAGAGCAGACGCACCATCGAGGCACGCGTCAACGTGCTCGGCCGGCTCAACGGATGGCTGCCCTTCGGCCTCGCGTTCGCCGCCACCGAGCAGATCGAGGCGTGGCTGTCCGACCTCCGCACCTTGGGTCGGTCCCGCTGGACACTGTCCGTGTACGCCTACCACATCCGGGCCTTCTACCAGTGGGCCACCTCCGCCGGGTTTCTCGACGGAGACCCCACCGCCTCCATCCCCCAGCCGAAGGCCCCGAGGTGCCTACCGAAACCGGTCACCGAGGAGGAGCTGGCGGCCATGCTCGACGCCCTACCGGAACCGCTGCGCACCGCGGCCACCCTCGCCGGGTACGCGGGCATGCGGGTATCGGAGATCGCGGCCTGCATGCGCGAGCACATCACGGCTGAGACGATCCTGATCCCCTCGGGCAAGGGTGACCAACCGGGTGTCGTACCGACCCACCCGATCGTCTGGGCGCTGGTGGTGAACCGGTCACCCGGCCCGCTCGTGACCAACCGCAGGGGACAACCGGTCGACGGGCACTGGATCACCCAGACGGCCAGGTACCACCTCGACCGGCTGGGGTTGCATACAGTGCACCTGCACCGGCTCCGGCATCGGTACGGGACGCTGATCCAGGCCACCGTGGGGGACCTGCGGGTCACCCAGGAGTGCCTGCGGCACAAGAACGTCACCAGCACCCAGGGATACACGCAGGTGACCGGCCATCAACGCCGCGCTGCCGTGCTCGCGCTGCCGGTGCCAGACACGGGGGCCCGAGCCGGGTTGTGACCGGCTCGGGCTTCAGAACATGATGAGGCAGGGACTCGTCGTCCGCACGGACTTCGGGTCCCTTTCTCGCCAGCCGGACAGGTGGCGCACTAGGTGCGCGAATGGCGACGAGCCGCAGCGCGCCGCATGTTCTCCTGGTGAGTGACTGGTTCAAGATGCCAGGGGTTCACACATGGCGGATTGTCACAAAGGTGATCAAGCTCCAGCCCGTCGGGGACCGGGGCGCGCATCAGTTCGTAGGCATACCTGTGAGCACCGGTGAGACGGCCTCGCCGGCGGTCCCACCATTGGCTGTACTTCGAGCTGGATCCACGAACCCAGCAACTGTCGACGTAGCCACCGCGCACCGTTCCCCAGAACGTCCCGTCACTCTTCAGATCGTCGAGCAACGTAGACCCCCCGTCCCTGGTGACCTTCGACGAGCCCCTCGGCCCGGAGGACGAGCATGGCGTTGCGCACCGCGGTCGACCCGGAGCCGTACTTCGCCTGCAACTCGGTGGCCGACGGCAGCCGGTCGCCGGGACGCAGCTCACCCGACTCGATCTGGGCGCGGATGTCGGCGGCGATGCGCTGGTACAGCGGCGTGATCGGCATGGCGGTGCTCCCTACTCGGCCCGCCAATTCGATCACCTACCCCTGTCAGCTTCAAGCACCATGTGCCCCTAGATGCTAGCGCACTATGTGCGCTATCCTGACCAACCAGGATCGCCCCTACTCGGCAAGTCGGGATGATCCCCCACGCCGGGCGCGGTCGGCTT
The DNA here is from genome assembly GCA_016880465.1 of Micromonosporaceae bacterium. GTDB lineage: Bacteria > Actinomycetota > Actinomycetes > Mycobacteriales > Micromonosporaceae > EFPC-2. Next base: position 32,996 of record JAEHDK010000738.1, on the reverse strand, counting down.
ACCTCAAAACCGCGCCCGGCCCAGGCACCACCCTGGCAGCCCCGGTCGCCCTTGCCGGCCGGGGCTCAGGAGGAGACATGATCGTCCTCGGCTTCCTCGGCGCAGTTCTCTTGGCCGCCGCGGTGCACATCGCCCGCGTTATGGACCGCTTCGGCTGGCACGACGGGGAGGACTGGCCGTGAGGATCACCGTGCTGGACCTGTGGTGCATCATCTGGACCGTCGCCGAGCGGCTGCGACTCCAGCAGCCGGCCCGGGTACCCCCGCCGATCATCCCCGGGCGCGTCAGCGGTTGTTCATGATCTGGCCGATGGTCCCGCAGCCGACGCATAGGAACATCGGCAGGATGCAGAAGATCAGCACCAGGGTGACCACGACGGTGATGGTGCCCACGACGGACCTGCCAACCACGTCGCTCTGCGGGGCTGGCACGTACTGCACCGGCGGGGGTTGGGCCGGCCACTGCTGCGGGGACGGCTCGTCGGGGCGGCCGGGCACGATCGGCGGATTGGTCACAGTCGCAGGGTGACAGGCGCGGCGGGACATGCCGATCGGATGATCGGCCATTTCGATACCGGGGTGTATCGTTAACGCCATGGCTTCTGGTGACTGGTTCGTCGTCTTGTCCGGTGCCGAACAGGGCCGTGTGCACATGGCCGGCTGGAAGCACTCGGCAGTACTCACCGCCGATGAAGCCGGGAGGAAGGGCAACCCGTGGTGGGCCATCGCCCACTGTCCACGCTGCTTCGCCGTCGTATGCGCCGACGACGCAGACACATACGGTGATCTGACGTGGGCTCACGAGCGCTGGCACGCCAGTACGGACCACCCGATCCCGGCTGACGTCTTGGCGAAGGTCACCCGGCCGTGACCATGGACGTGACCCGCGCCCTGACCGCCCGCCGGCTCGCCTCGGAGTTGTCCCGGCTGTCCGCCGCCGCCAGTGCACTCGCCGACGCGGAGGTGTGGGAGCTGACCCGTGGCGTGCGGGCGCAGGACGTCGCCGGGGCGCTGGGTCTGACTGAGGCCGCGGTGCGCAAGGCGATCCAGCAGCACAACCGGCGCCAGGAAGGGCTGCCGCCCAAGCGGCGGGTCAGCCGAAAGGGCTAGCGTCAACTGGCCGATCGGCCAGACTTCGATACTTCCGGGTATTGTCTCGGTCGCGGTAGTGTTGTGTATGGCGATACCCCGTGGTATCGTAGACGTAGAACAACTGGAGAGTTGGGACACCGCAGCGAGGGTCAGGTCAGCGCAAGCAGTCGCCTCAACGCCGTGAACCAGCCCGACTCAACACAGCATCCGGCGCACACAGCCGGGAACCACCCCGCCCCCGTGCAGCGCGACACCGCACACGCGACCGCAGCGCTCGGGGGCCACATGCCCCGCAGGCCCGCACCGTCGGGAGCCTGAACGATCACCGAGGCGTAACGCCGATGAGGCCGGTTCGAGTCCGGCCGGGGGCACTCCCGCCTGCAACCCGCAGGCCGGTCGAGGGAGCAAGGCAATGAACCAGCAGCAGACGGTCAGCCGCTACGACAACGCCGAACAGGCCGCGTGGGCGCAGGCAGTCCACGAGTGGCAGGCATCCGGCGAGCCCTTCGAGGCCACCGTGGTGCTAGCCCGCCGGGACGAGATCCTCGCCAGCCGCTGACCAGCCAGACCGCCGGGAGCCCGTCATCATCGGGGCTCCCGGCACCCTCCTCATCACCCGCAGCACCGACGCCCGCGGGGGGCGTCGTAGAGCGCGGCGTCCCTGGACTCGAGGAGGGCCCATGAAGAACACGCCAGCGCAGATCAAGGATCTGCGCAAGCGTCGCGCCGTAGTGCGCATCATCGTCGTCGTCGGCATCGCGGCGTCCATCGCCGCCAACGTGCTCGGCTCGAGCGGCCTGATCTCGGCCGCGATCGTAGGGTGGCCGCCAGTCGCCCTGCTGCTTTCTCTCGAGGTGCTCACCCGAGTACCGACCACCAGACGGCTCGGCGCCTTCGGCCGGGTCGTGGCCACCATCGGCGTCGCGTTCGCTGCCGCCTGGCTGTCCTACTGGCACATGGCCGCCACGGTCAGCCACTACGGGGAGTCGGGCGGAAGCCAGTACATCTGGCCGGCGTCGGTGGACGGGCTGATGACCATCGCGGCGATCGCGCTGGTCGAGCTCGGTGCGAAGATCCGGCAACTCGAGGACAGCGCAGAGCGGATGGTCAAGGCGGAAGCCAGTGCCGCCCCACTGATCGCAGCCGTGGAGCAGGCTGTCGCGCCGGCCACGCCGGTATGGCTGCCGCCTATCGACGAGCAGCGTGCGCTCCGTAGGGAGTCCGCGCTGAAGAGGATGAACGCTAGTCGGTCCCAGCAGTCCGGCTAGCTGCTCGGTACGGTCGAAGGCGCCCCACCCGTCTAGCCGGCGGGTGGGGCGCTTTTCTATGTCCAGACACCAACGAAGCGGCCCCGGCCTCCGCGAGGAGGACCGGGGCCGCTTTCGTCTGCCCGGCCAGATGGGACCGGAACCAACTCAGGTCAATCGTCGCCCATCACGCAGCCTCCGCCGGAGCGTCGTCGACGGCCTCGCTGGCCTCGGTGTCTTCCGTGGCCTCGGGCTCGGTGGTCTCCTCGGCCGGCTGTTCGGGCTCGGTCATCTCAGGTTCCTCTCGTTCACGGTACGACGGTCCCGCCGTCGATCCAGGTGTTGTTCTGCCACACGTTGCCCCGCGCACCCGACCACGACGTGACCGGCCCCCAGAAGCCACACTGCGGATTCCACGTCCGGCCGAACACGTTGTCCCGCACCGTGATGTTGGTGCCGTTGGGGAACGGCTTGGCCGGATCGGAACCGGCGTGGATGCAGTACCCGCCGCCGGTGTCGAGCAGGTTCCCCTCCACCAGCACGTCGGCGATGGTGGCCCAGTCCCCGAACAGCCCGATGGCGGCCGAGCAGGCGTTACGGTCAGGGCACTCCAGTCGGTTGTGCACCAGCGCGATACCCGCGCCGCCGTTGCTGATCGCCGCGTCCTGGTGGGCGCCCGCGGTGACGATGAAGTCGTGCGCGTACGAGTCCTCGACCCTGGTTCGGTTGCCCAGGTGGAACCCGAACCCGGTGTGGTGGGCGTTGACCCGCACCACCGTGTAGTCGGAGTAGTCAACCGCACCGGCGTTCCAGCCGAACGCATATCGGCCGGACGCGTCGCGGCCATCGATCTCCACGTCCTCAATGAGCGTGTTCCGGACGATGCCGTCGCCGGTGTCGACCATGCCGCCCTGCAGCTTCGACCGGCGGATGGTCACGTTGTCGGCCCGGACGTGCACCGTGCCCGAGATCAGGCAGCCGTCGATGACCGTGCCAGCGGTGCGGATCGTCTGCTCACCGCCGCAATCCCGCAGCTGCACCCCCGCCGGCACTCCCGTGGTGCTGGCGTTGGGGAACCCCGCCGGCGGCGGGGAGGTGGTCGTCGCCGGCGGGGTTGTGGGGGCGGGGACGGTAGTCGGTGTGATGGACGTCACTGGCGGCTGCGAGGCGGTCGGCGACATAGAAGTAGTCGATACAACCGTCAGCCGATCGACCTCGCGCTGCCACAACCGGATGCACGTGTCCGCCCACGCCCGGTCCGCGCTGGTGCGGGTGTCGTACTGGCGCAGGGTCTGGCAGTCGGCCAGCCGCGCCCGCGCGTTGACCAGCGCCGAGTCATCCACGGCCGCGGAGACGGGGGAAGACAGAACGGCCGTCGTCACGAGGACGACGGCGGCGGCGAGGGCGAGCCAGGCTCTGACCTGTCTACTCATCGGGTCGCCGCCTCCGGCCATGACCGACCCGTCGTGCCGTCGAACCACACGGTGTCAGGGATGGCGGTTGCTACAGAGATCCCGGTCGTCAGCGTGTCCGCGAGATTGCGCTGTACGAATCCGCGCACGACGTCGGACATGGTCTGCTGCCCACGCGCGGCGATCCGCCGCAACCGTCCCCGTTCATCGTTGGACAGCCGAATCGACACGATGTGGTCGCGGGCCATCAGAAGCCGTTCCGCTCGCGCACGGCGCGCACCGCGTCAGGCTCGGCCGGGACGTTGCGGACCAGGTACACCAGACCAGCGCCAGCCAGACCTACCACGGTCACCACCCAGTGCGGGGCGTCCACCCAGAGCGCGCCACCCTCCACCACGACGCTGAGCAGGGCGACGAAGAACTTACGGTACTTGTCCATCACTACCTCGATCCAATCGTCCAGTCCGGATGTCGGCGAGGAACGCACCGAACGAGGCGGTGCTGGTGGCTAGCCGCGGGCCGTCCGGGTCCTTCGAGTCCCGCACCAGCACACCCGGTGCCACCTCGACACAGGCGCCGTTGTCCGCGCTACGCCTGGCCTTACGGAACCCGACCTCGACGCAGGCGGAATCGTGACACTGCGATGACCTACGCCACCTCATACGTTCCCCTCACCTGAGCGACTCGTCCGGCGGTACCTCCACGCCGGCCTTGCGCAGAGCCGCCATCAAAACCGCCTGGTAGCGCTGCATGTCGGTGCGCTGCTGGTTGACGATCTCGTGCACCTCGCCGATCCGAAGTTCATTCCTCGCCGCCACGGCGTGGGTCCGGCGCACCTGGACGTAGAGGCCGACCAGCGCGGTGGACAGCAACACTAGTGCGGTGGTGAGGGTGAGGACCGCGACGGCCACGTCAACCCGCGGCGTCAGCGAACACGGCCCGTAGGGCGGCCTCGATGTCACCCTGGGTCAAGCTGTTCCCGGTTGGCAACTTGGCCACCACCGCGGCGACGAACGCGTCCACCGCGCCGGCCACACCCCGACCGGCGGCCGCTTCGATCGCGGCGAGTTCGGCCGGGTCTATCTCGACCTCGGTGGCGATCTGCCGGGCCAGCGCGAGCGTCGATTGCAGTGCGACCCCGATAGTGGTGTCGCTGGCGCCGAGGCGCTGCTGGTGCACCGCCCGGGCGGTCGCCTGCGCGATCCGGGCCACATCCGCATCGTCGATCACGTCATCCTCCTCGCCGAGGGCGAGGACCGAAGTCCAGTCCGCCCCGTTCTCGTCGTCGCCGTTCCAGCCGGACACGTGCACGTGGTCGTTATGGTTCGCCCCGCCGTACGGCTCCGCCTTGAACCAGGTGGCGCGGCGGTAGATCGTTGACCGATGGATGACGTAGTACAGCCGGAGTCTGTCCGCACCGGAGATGAGCGCCCGAACGAGCCGCGCGGCCTCAGCGGCCGTGAACACTGGCCCAAGCATGAGATCGAGCGCGCGCACCTCGGGGTCTGTGTCTGCGTCGAGCAACTCGGCCCGCACGCCGATCGTGTCGTCCGGATTGTGCCCTGACACCTCGCCCTGGTGGGCCAAATCGCCGATCCAGTAGATCGTCATCCCAGCCCAGACCGCGAGTGCGTTACGCCGCAACGCGTCCATGCTCGCTGAGCGGTGCGGAACGACCATCAGGCGTCCAGTGCGATGTCCCGCACCAGCACGGCGCTCGCGGTTGCACCGGGCGGCGCCTGCTCGATGGTGAGCACCGACACAATCCCCTCGTCCTGGCGGGAGCGGTCGATCATCAGATCCCCGAATCCCGCGCCGGACGGCACGTCCAACGTCCAGTCGGCGTAGTTCTCGGCCGCCCGGGCGGAGCACACCAGCAGACCGGAGTGGACAACGACCATGTCACCGGCCGGGGTGAAGACCATCTTCCCGCGGGTGCAGGTGTGCCGGCCCGGTGGCCAACTGGAGAACAGATGCGTCCCACCGATCTTGATGGACACGGCCGGCCACGTCCCACCCGCCCAGCCCGATGCCGGAGGGACCCGCCACCGCGGGTGTTCGCTGGCCCACTTGTCCCGCTCCGCCAGGGTCGCCACGTAGCCCGGGTAGCTGGCCCCGTTGGCCGCGGTCAGCAGCGCCCCGTCGACGTAGTCGGGCAGGTAGCCGATCAGCCCGTTCGGCCCCACACACATGTCGTAACACTGGATCGAGTTGCGGCAGTCGTAGGTGGGCTGGCCGGTCGAGATCCCCGGGTCACCCACCGAGATTGGGTTCGAGCCGGTGGTGGCCACCGTCGTGCCGGCGTTGTTGCGCCACGTCCGCCCGTCGTCCTCGCTGTAGCAGTAGACGATGTGGTGGTTGGCCATCGGCGCTGTGGACGGTACGAGCACGGCCTGGTTGGCCTCCCGCCACGTGCCGATCAGATGCAGGTTGCCGTGCCCGTACAGCGGCGGCGCCCAGTACAGGTTCCGGTTGGGTGAGACAGCCCCGTTGGGTGCCGTCCAGTTTCCGGTCGCCGACGTGACGTCGCCGAGGACGGTCCACGTGCCGGCCTCGTACTCGCACAGGTGCAGCCGACCGTTGCCGCTGGTGCCCCGCCGGATCCAGAACAGCAACCCACCGTCCGGCTTGGACGTGAACGTGGGCAGGGTCAGGTCGTTGCCCACCACCGTCCCGCCGAGCGTCGCCGTCGACGGGCTGAACAGGTTTGCTGTCCACGGTGGAGTGTCGTCGAGCATGTTGGGTGCGCTCGCGGTGTACTGCATCGGATTGCCGTGCTGGCCGGCGACCAGGTGCAGCCGGCCGTCGGACGCTGAGATGCCGAAGGCGAGCACGTTGTGCTCGTCGTTGTAGTGCAGAGCCATGTCGGAAAGGACGACTGTTTCCCAGGTGCCCGACGGGTCCTTGCGGGCCACGCGAACCAGGTTGTTCGTCCCGTACCAGGCGGCGTACTGCCACCACTGCCCGCCGACCTGATACGAGGTCAGCGCCTGCCCGTAGGTGGTAGTGGAAGGGTTGCCGCCCCACTGGCCGATGAAGTATTTAGCCAGGCCGATCCGACCCGAGTCGAGAACTCTCGCTGCCATTACGCCACCCGCTGAAGGACCATCAGGGTTCCGATCTCCACGTTGGTTGTCACGGCCGTGCTCGTGTTCTGCGCCGCCTGCAGCTGCAGGGTGCCGGCGTTGGCGCCGTTGGTGACCAGCCCATGCAACCAGATCGACGCGCCCGTACCACCACAGGCGAAAACCGTGGTCTGGATGCCACGGCCGGTCAGGTACGCCTCGGCGGTGGAGTAGTACTGCACCGCCGCATCCAGCGTCAGCCCGACGGGGAACGTGAAGGCGAACTTGAAATCGGCTGTGGTGTTGGTCGAGTACTGGACGGACAGCCGGATCTCGTAGATGGCGTTGGCCGCAACCGCGATGCCGATCTCGGTGACGTCGGTCAGCGTGGTGTTGGACGGGCCTACGTTCTGGTCGGACGTCTTGACCGCGTACAGCGCGGTGCGTTCGGTCAGGTTCGCCGAGTAGATAGACCCGCGCAGCTTCGCCCCGGCGGCCGGGATTGCGGTCAGTGCCATCTACAAGGCCAATCTCGCTGGGTCGTCCACTTCGATCAACGTTCCCGCCGTCTGCGACTTGCCACCGGTGATGCCATTGACGTTCCGCGCCGAGATGGTGAACGTCTGGAAACCGGCGCCGAGAACCAGGGCCATGGACTCGCTGACCGCCGCCGCGCCACCAGTGACCACAAGAGACCCGCCATTGACGACAACGGGCGTGGTCTGGATCTGGTAGGCGATGTAGAGCCCCTGGTCGCTGCCGGTACCGGTGCTGGGTTCACCCGACTCGGTGTAACCCGCGGGCACGGCGACGCTCGTCCAGTCGTCGGACTTGCCGGCGAGCAACAGGACGATCTGGCCCGGCATCGTCGGGTACATGCCGGGGAACGCGATGTCCTGCGCGCTCGCGTTGGACTGCTTGACGATCTGCACGATCATGTCGGCCAGCGCGTCGAGTGTGGTCGGCATGCCGGTGAATGCGAATACGGTGGCCGACACCACATCACCAGCCGCCCCACCGGATGGGGTGACCGTGATCGCCGTTGAACCGCTGCGGATCGCCCCGTACAGGTAGAGATTTCCCACCTGGGCCATGAGCTCCCAGCCCGTGCTGGCGGTACTCAACGACCCGGCCGTGCCACGCATCCGGGCCAGACACAGCAGCAGGTCCCCGTCGGCCGCGCCGAAGCCGGTGGTGGCCGGGGTGACCGCCGCGTTGTCCGCACTCGACAGTGCGCCACGGCCGACGTAGGTGGCGGCGGTGGTGGAGATGGCGGAGACGGTGCACACCTCGCCACCAAGTCGGATGTTGACTGGGAAGTCGTCCGCCGTGGTGGTCCACCGGAAGAAGTTGGGGTCGACGACGAACGAGGTGTCGTTGTCGTCCACCGCCGTCCGCAGGGCGCACTTCTCATCCCCAGCCAGCCGGCCGAGGAACACGTTCGTGTCCGCCGACGTCTCGGCCAGCCGGAAGACGTGCCACGGCTTGTACGGCAAGCAGTTGAGCTGTACTTCCCACGTGTACGGGCCGAAGATCTCGGTCCAGCCTTCGACCAGCAGGTCGATGCTGTCGGGGGCGATGCCAGCCGGCGGGTTGGTGATGGTGATCCGGGACCCGATGTCGCAGCCGATCCAGTCGGCGATGAGGCTCGGGTTGTGGGCGAAGTTCAGGGTGACGACGGGGAACCGCAGCCCTTCGACGGTGCCGACGTTGACTCTCCACCCGGCCTGGTGGATCAGCAGTTCGTCGAGCTCCACGTTGACCGACACCGAGTCGGCGTAGGTTCCGACCTTGGCGGGGGTGAGGCTGGCTGAGTGCTCACCGGCCGTGGCCACGACGCGCGCCGACGAGCCGATACCCGAGCCTCCGGAGCGGGTGGCGGTCACATCGTTGATGAGATGTTGGTCGTCGTCGGTCGGTTCGAACGGCGGCGCCAGATGACCCGAGTCGTGGTTCAGGGTAAGCGCGGCGGCCTGGTTGCTGATGTCGTCAGCACAGATGAGTTCAAGGAAGAAGTCATCTGTGGCCGCGTCCCGCAACTCGATCAGCCGGCCGCCGTTGACAGCCTCGCACTCGCGCAACAACCCGAGCAGGGCCTGCTGAGACTGTGGGCCCATCGTGTTGACGTCATCGGACCCGGTCAATTCGGTGGCGCCTTCGATGATCGTCACTTCGTTGGCCAGTCGCGTCACGCGGGCACCGACGGTCTCCCCGTCGAATCCGGTCAGGTTGCCGAAGTCCAACCCAATGGTCTGAGAGGTTTCCCTGAAGGTCGCGAGGTGACCAAAAAGCGAACCGTTCAGGCTCACATCGGCCAGGATCTGGATGCCGACAGGTCGTGTCACTGTCTGGCCCGTAATGGTAGTGAGAATGCTCGCCACCGACGCGCCGGAGGCATTCACCACCAGGGACATGGCGTCAAGATCCGCGCCATCGGTCGCGGCGGATACGGACACGATGCACGGACCGCCATAGAAGTCCGCGTCAGCCGACAACGCCGAGGTCGTATTGAGCAGGGATGTCCCGTCGGGGGCGAGTACCTGCAAGCGGATCGAGTCGGGGCTTCCCGGCACAAGATTCAGTTGCCACACCTTGGCGGTGCCACCAGTGATCACCTTGAAGAGCATCGTCTCCACGGTGGGCGAGGTCGGCACCTGCCAGACAGCGCGGACCTGCCACGTATCAGTCGACTCGGCGCGACACGTGGCGTTCATGAGAGCACCAGTCGCAAGTGAAGGAAGTGCGTCCGTTCCGGCTGCCGGTGATTCCGAAGCCGGCGTTACCGCAGAATTGAATCCGAGCGGGCGGCCGCCCGTGACAGCCGACGCGAACGACGTTGCGGCTGAAGCGTCTTCGCAGGGCCAATAGTCTATTGGGTCCGCACCAAGTTCAGACCGGTAGTAGGTGAACCGGGATGGCACCGAGCCGCGCTCCAGGCGTTGCAGGATCCCAGACGCGGTCACCTCGACATACCGGTCGGTCTCCTTCGTGTTCCACCGTGGCGGCAGCGACGTCAGGAAGCCGGTCCACCGCACACTCGACGAGCCCTCGGTGGTGCGCACCCGGATCGGGGTGCCCTTGCCGATCTGCCCATACCAGGCGCCCGTCGGGTTGGTGGGCACCCACCGGCCGTCCCGGTTGTCGGCCCAGAACGTCATTGTCGACGGGGGTGACTGCAACCCGCCGTCCCGGGCACCCCGGGTGATGCTCACCCCGCGGGCCACCCGCACGTAGGTGGACGTGACATCGGTCCACGCCCACGTCGAAGGGTCAGCGGTCAGGTCGGCGGCGAGTGCCAACTCGACGACCAGGCCCAGCTTCGTGTTGGGGAACGCCACTACTTGATCCCGATCACGGCCAGTGTGCCGCCCCGGCGGCGGACCTCACGGACAACCCGGTCGAGCAACCGCTGGTCATCCTCCGACCCGACCACAGTGATGTTCACCGGCCGCGCCCCGCCACCCCGGCCGCCGCTACCCGCCTCCGGGTACACATAGCCCGTACCGTCGGCGTTGATCCGCAGCCGCTCCGGGCCACCCTCGCCGACACGCCAGTCGCCCGGCCAGACCGGGCCACCTGCGGCGCGGCCGCGGGTCTCCCCGATCCGTACCCCGGAGTGCTCGCCGGCGGGGACGCCGCGGGTCTGGTAGTCCTGAATGATCTTCGTGGTTACCTGGCGGGGAATGTTCTTGTACGCCTCGATGATCCGGGCGATCTCGGCCTTCTCGAACCCGAGCTTCTCCAACAACCGCTGCAGGTTCGCGATCTGGTCGTTGTACTTCTTCTTCGCCGCGTCGATCTTCTTCGAGTCGCCGTTGGCCGCGTCGATGCTGGCCTGCAACTCCCGCTGCAGGTCACCGATCGTCTGGTTGATCATCTGCCGGTTGGCGTTGCCCTCTTCCGTGTTCCGCTTCAGGCTCGTCCCGTGTTCCTTGACCTGCTCGTTGAGCCGGATCAGGTCGGCCTCATATGCCAGGGTCGCGTTCGACGCGGCGAGCATCTTGTTCTGCTCTTCCAGGAGCGCGTCGTTCAGTTTGTTGACCGCATCGGCGGTGGCCTGTGCCGCCCCCGCCAGGTTCATGTGCTCCCGGCCCAAACCGACCAGCACCTGCCGGTCCACCTCGGCCGCACCGATGAAGTTGGAGATGGTGTTACTGACCCGCAGGAACGCGTCCTGCAGGAACGTCGCCCCCGGCGCGACCGCCTTGAACATGCCCGCCAGGAATGCTGTGGTGTCGCGCATGAACGCGTTGAAGTTGTAGAACTGGTCCGACAACCAACCGACGACGTTGCCGACGCCCTTGAACGTCGCCTCAAGCACGCCGAGGAAGAACAGCAGGCCCTGCAGTGTCCCCTTCGACTCGGCCATCTTCGAGAACATGTACCCGAGCGCGTCACCGACGGTGGGCAACTCGCGGCCCAGCAACTCCAGCGCCGGGCCGGCCGCGTCGAGGGCCTTGCTGAAGCCCACCATGAAGTTCTTGCCGAACCCGGCCAGACCCATCGCCAGGTCGTCAACGTACGGGGCCACCTTCTCGAAAGCGTCCTCCAGGTGCAGGCTCGAGAACCCCTCCTGCAGCGTCTGCAGCGCGCCGACCAGAGGCTCGACGAACTCGTCACCCATCTGAAAGAAGGCATTGGAGATGTTCGACGCGAACTGTGACGCGGCTTGCCGTACCGCCGGACTTCGCGCCGCCGCGAAAATCCCCCCGACGATCCCGCCGAGACCAACAGCACCGGTCACCGCGCCGGCGATCATCGCACCCAACGCAGGTGCCGCGGCCGCGACAGCGGCAACCAGGGCCCCGATCAGAGCGTGAACGGGCCGGATGCCCGCACCGCCCAGGTCGAACATGCCCGAGACGACCCCGCCGCCAGCCCCGCCACCGCGGCCCGCAACCCGCAGCAGGTCGTTGAGTTCCGACCGGGCTCGGCGCATGTCCCGGAACAGCGAATGGTCACCGGAGCGCTTGAACTCTTCGTTGAGCCGGTGCACCTCGGTGCGGGCGTCGTGGATAGCCCGGTCAAGGTTGAACGATTCGTCCGAGGTGCGGTGAAACGACGTGCCGGTCTTATCCGCCTCGGTGCGTAGTCCCTTCAACTCGCGCGCGGCATCCGACAGCCCGCGCGAGTGAGCGGTGGTAACGACGTCTAGGCGGATCTCTTCAGCCACACCCGCCCCCGCTCACATCTCGATGTCTTCCTCGCCGGGATCAAGGCCGTCCGACTTGACTCCTAGCCGCCAGTCGGCGTAGTGACGCAGGGCCGCCCAACGTCGCCAGGGCATGGCGTCTATTTCTTGCGGCTCGTAGCCGTAGAGCTCCTTGAACGCCGGGTCGTAGAACCAGTGCCGTTCTGCGGCGAGAGACGGTCCCGGGGCTGTCCTTTTCCCACGGCCGGCTCCGGGGCGGGAAGGTCGTACTCGAGCAGGAACATGTGAACGTCGCCGGCGTCCTCCCACGACGCATCCACACCGTTCTGGTGCAACAGCAGCCACGCCACGAGCAGGTTCCGCCACGTCGGCGGTTTCGGCACCGCATCCGGATTGCCGGCCTGCTCCAACGTCAACTGGCCCTGCAGGACTTCCGGCCAGTCGTTCTGGTCGAACCCGAACCGATTCGCCAGCTCCGTCATTTCACCGACCGTCACGTTGCGGAAGTCCAGTTCGCACCACTCCGGCAGACCGAACCGCTGCCGGTCGGCCTCGCACGGCCGTACCTTCATCTATCCCCTCTCCACGTCCCGGGCGATCTGCGCCAACTCGTGGTCGATGCGGGCCACGATGTGCGGGCGGATCGCGCGCAACGGCACCGACGCGAACCCGCGCCGCACCCGCTGCCGGTACCACCAGCCCCGGTTGCCGAACAGCGGATGCCGCAGGCTGCCGGCCTCCAACTGGCGGACGTCGCGGCCGAATTTGCCGCCCGTCGGCGCCGACACCCGGGCTGTGACCCGACCCGACGCGAACGACACAGTCGTAGCCACCCGAAGGCTCGGAGCCAACACAGCGGCGTACCCGTTGGGCACGAAGGTCGGGGTCATGCCAACCAGCACCGGCCGGTAGGACGACTCGACCGCATCCTTGGTCGCCTGGGACACCCGGCGCTGAAACCGCCGGGCCTCCTTCGCCAGCCGGGCGGCGACCTCGTCCAACTTGGCCTGGCCGCGGACCGTCAGGTCGACGGCCACTACGGAACTCGGGTCACCGTCGACGCCGCAGCCCAGTCCGCGTTCAGCGTCACACCACCGTCAACGCCACCCTCGGCGGTGAAGTCGATGACACACGTCCCGTACCAGTACTTCGTGTTACTGGACAAATCGGGGTATAAGTAGAAGCTGCGGGCGATCGAGTCGGTGGCCGCGGTGTAGGTCTGCGCGGTCGCGTCATCCAGGAACCCGGACACCATGCCGGTGCAGTCGGGCATCCCGGAGACGTACGTCTTGTGGGTGTCGCCCATCGCCGTGACGTCGGCCTTGTCGGTGGGAAACCGGATGGCCCAGCGGGCGATGAACGGCAGCGGCTCGGGAGTTCCGCCCGAAGCTATGCCGATATAGAAACGTCCCCTTTTGCCGTGAATTCTCGACACTTGTCCGTTTCCTTCCTAAGAGTATCAGGACTCGAGATGCCGTAGCAACTCCACGGCGAGCTGGTTGAACGTCCGGTCGGCGACTGCCGACCGAGCCTTGAGTGCCGCCTCCTCGCGCTCCACCGGGTGGGCGAGCCACCAGCGGAGCAGCTCCGACGCCTCACCCGACGACGTGAAGGACGGCAGCATGGGAAACAGTTCGTCGGACTCGCCGCGAGGTTCTCGCAGGAACGGCAACCCGACCGCGGCCATCTCAATCTCCCGGGGGCCGCACGACCAGCCCTGCGACAGTTCGGGACGTTCGGCTTCCCGGCGGTACAGGTTCATGCCCATCCGGGCCGAGCGGTAGACGTGCACCGCGCTCTCGTTGGACAGGCACTCGTCGGGCTTGTTGGCGAAGAACCGATGCAGTGGCGACTCTTCGGTGAGCGTCTGCCAGTTGCCGGCGAGCAGTACGCCCAGCCCGGTGAGGTCCATCGCCTCGAGGAACGCGATCCGGCTGGGATACCCGGTGCCGACGAACGCGAGGTCGCTAGCCATGTTCTTACGCGCGGGCCCGGGCTTGTGCACCGACGGTCGGTACGCCTGGTGGGCGTAGATGGTGGGCGCGACCTCACGGAAGCGGTCGATGTGGGTCGGGTCGTTCAGCAGCACGAGGTCGGCGTGCTCGGCCAGTTTCAACTCGCGGGCCGTCTCGTACGGGCTTTCGGTGCAGACGATGACCACCTTGTGGCCGCGGCTGTAGATGAGTTCCACCATCTCCGGCTGCACCAGGAAGCCGGTGACGAAGACGACGACGTCGGGCCAGAACTGGTAGCAGGCGGAGAGCAGGCCGTTGAGGGCCAACTGCGCGGCCTGGTCTGTTGTCAGCGCCTTGTGGAACTCGCTCTGGCCTTCTGGTCCTGGCCGGCCGGACGGAAGGAGCACCGACTCGTAGAAGGTGAGCCGGTCCCCCGTCTGGTAGGTGGCTACCGTCTGACCGAGTTCGGTGAGCGCTTCCCGCCAGCCCTCGAAGATGTCGAAGACGCTGACGCTAGAAGTGCGGACCCGGGGCCACCAGCAGGATCCGCACTACTTCATCACCGCCTCGGTCACGACAGTCCTACCGTGACGGGCAGTTCGAAGCCGAGGAACGTCTGGGCCTGGTCGCCGGAGCCGAACACGAACGAGCCGTAGTTGCGGGCCGCGCCGACGATGGCGTAGTCCCAGTCGGCCGTGGACCCGGACTCGATCGCGTTGGCCAGGTTCTGCGACGCGCCTTCGGACAGGTACTCGTCCAACCGGTTCTGCGCGTTCTGCGACATCGTGTTCGACACCAACACCGTCACCACCAGGTCCAGGTCCTCGCAGCCGTCGCCGGTGACCTCGGTCAGGAACGTCCCGGGCGGCGGCGCGACCAGGGCCGCGGGCAGGACCGGGTTGACCACCATGAAGTCCATGACGTTGATCCCGGTGACCGCGGCACGGATCCGGGTGACGACCCGATCCCGAACCGCCTTGACGTCGGCCACTATCCGACCATCACCGGATCGCGGACGTACGGGCCGATCCGGGCCATCACCATCGGGTTCGCGCGCGCGCGGATGATCCCGAACTGGCCGTAGCCCCCGACACCGAAGGGGAGTTCGGCAACACGGTAGATCTCCTCGGCGAGGATCAGGCAGCCCTCTTTGATCGCGGCGGGAACAGCGGACCAGCCCCAGTTGGCGGTCACCTGTATGGGGGCGATCTGCCAGTACGTCGGCCAATACTGGTTGATGGACTCGATCTCGTAGTAGGGCCAGCCGGTCTCCCCGTCGACAACCCCGTTCAACGGCCGCAGTTGGTACTGGGCGGAGGTGATGGTGGTCGAGTAGGTGCCGTCGCCGGCGGTGTCGGTCTTCACAACGAGCCCGGACGTGGTGGATATGTCGTCGACCTTCACCAGCGTGTACGAGAACGGCTCATAGACGCGCGCGGTGGCGGAGCCGGCGACGTTGAACTGCCGGCCACACAGTTTCTCGATCCCCCGCGAGGCCGTTGCGAGCGCCGCGGTCAGTTTCGTGTCCTCGCCGGTGAACGCGGCGTCGGACACCTGGAGTCGGGAGCGGAGTTCAGCCAGCGTCGCGTAACTCGCGCCGAGCGCCAAGGTCCACACCCCACTTCTCGACGAATCGGGTCTTGCCCTCGTGCCAGTTGGGAAGTTGATCGGTGACCGCGCTGCCGGTGGTGTTGTGCAACACCAGCCGATGGCCGTCGGTCAGGCACCAGTTCGGCAAGCCGTCGCTCCGCGCCTGCTCGCAGATGTCGTGGTCGTACCAGTGCCAGCCGGGATACGACTCGTCCCACGTCCATTCATGCACAGTGGCGAGCAGTAGGCCGTCGAGGTAGGCGCAGGCCCCGCCCGGGCCGAAGTCGAGTAGGCCCAGCCGCGCGTCCACGACGGACCCGCACTTGGCCGCGGCGTCCCACCATGGCAGGGCCCGGTCGGTGGATCCGATGACCCCGACCCAACCCATCGCCGGCGTGCAGTGCTCGACGAGTCCGGCGCGCAGGCGGCGCGCGTCGCGGATCTGTACGTCGTGGTGGACGTAGACGCGGATCGGCTGGGTGGCCCGGGCCTGGCCTTCGTTGTACGCCTTCGCGATCGACGGGACGTCCTCCACCACTACGACCTCGTCGTCGCCCACGCCGCGGATCGTGGCTCCCAGGTTGTCCCGCAGTGTCGGGTAGTGGTGGGAGGCAACGATCCAGGAGATCACTGGTTGAAGTTCCTGCGGTGTCGCCAGCGGTAGTACAGGAGCGTGTCAGACCGGTTGTCGAACGTCGCGCCCGCCGAGCGCATCCGCGCGAACATCACGGAGTCCTCCTCGGTGTTCGTGTGACCGCTGGCCTCGTAACACCCGACCGCCCGAGCCGGCGCCACCCGGTACAGGGAACTGCCGTGCGGCACGTCGACATGCCACCGCACCGGCGGGCCGCTTTTGATCAGCCACGCGGCGTAGGAGACGATGTCCGCGTCGACAGCGGAGGTGATCTCCAACGTGGAGTGGTCCAGCCAGTTGTCCGCGCCCAGGTACATGACCCGCTCGGTGTCTACCCGGGCGAGCATGTCGTTGAAGTTCGCCACGATCCCCATGCGCTCGGGGCGCAGGACGTACTCGACTTCCGGGTAGATGGCCGGCAGGTGGCCGCAGTCACCCACCCCGTCATCGACGAACAGGATCCGGTCGAACGGCTTGGTCTGGTACAGCACCGACTCGATGGCCTGGGCGGCCAGGTGCCCGTACCGGTAGGAGGCGATGACGCAGGTGTTCAACACTGCGCCAAGGTGCCGGACCGGAACCCGTTCATGAAGTACCCCCGCGCACGATCGGACCGGTTGTGCTCGGAGCCGTGGACCACCGTGTTCGACCACGTGAGCACATCGCCCGCGCGGGCCAGCAGTTGCACGCCGCGGCGCTCCCCGCGGATGAACACCCGCAGGTCGCCCGAGTTGACGAAGGTCGACCGGTGGGAGCCGGAGATGAACTCCACCGCCCCGTTGTCCACGGTCCAGTCGTCGACGAGGATGGCCGTTTGCAGGTACAGGTTGCCCACGCCCGGTCGGAAACGTTCGTCGGTGTGCCAGGCGAACTCGTCCGGATCCCCGGGCAGGTGGAAGTAGTACTGCTGGGTTTCGAGTTCGTAGTCGGTGTGGCCGTAGTAGGCCGACACGATGTCCAACAACCTGCGGTCCCGGGCCAGCGCCCGCATGTAGGTGCTGTCGGGCCAGAACAGCAGGCACGGGTAGCCGTCGCGGACCTCCACGTTCCCGCCGCGGCAGGCCAGGATCGCTTCAGCCCGCAGCCGGTCGGTCTCATCCCGGCCGAATACGCCGGGGATCCGGGCGAACCCGTCCCGCTTGCAGGCGGCGACGTGCTCAGATGTAGTCGCGCCGGATCGCGAAGTCACTGCCGTTGCCCTGGGTGGTCGAGTACGCCTTGCCGTAGCCGGCCTCTTTCACCAGGCCTGCCACGCGCTCGTCGAAGTCCCCGTACGGGTAGGCGAACGCGTCCCGGGGCATCCAGTCAGGACAGTCCAACTCGGCCCGGATCTGATCGTCGGACAGGGTCCGCATGTCCGGATGTGACCACGTGTGCCAACCCAGCCGGCACCCGTACTCGTGCGCCAGCGTCAACAGTTGGTGGTGGGTGATGAAGCCGTCTTTGCCGATCGTGTCGCCGGCGGCGAACAGCCACACCCCGCCGAGGTCGCGGACCTCGTCCCGGTGGTCCCACACGGAGGTGTAGATGCCGTCGAACGTCTTCTCGCCGGCGAAGCCGCGGATCTGGTCCATGCTGTTGGTGAACGTCCCCGGATCCGGCGCGCCGATCCGGTGGAACACACCTACTGCCACCGGTACCGCCGCAGCACCTCGACGTACTCGCGGTACGGGAACTCCTCCACCAGCTCGGCCTCGCCGGGCAGAGGCATCTCCCAGTCCTTGATGTGGCAGGTGACTACCGTCGCACCCTTGGCCGCGTGGTTGGCGACCAGGTCGTGGATGGCCTGCCATTCGAACTGCCGGTAGAGCACACCACTGACGAGGATCAGGTCATACCTGCCCGACGGCTCATCCACCGCCACCACTGGCGCGGGGATCCGCATCCGGGCCGTCCGGCTCAACTCCAGGCCGTGAATCAGCGTGGCGGGCAGGTCCTTGGTGATCCACCCCTCGCCGCAGCCGACGTCGAGTGCCCGCTTGTACTTCGGGCCGGGCCGTTTGATTGCCACCAGGATCCGGGCCTTGCGATCGGCGTCGGCGGGGTTGGTCTGGAACCCCCACGGATCCGGAGTCTTGTACCAGTCCTCGAGTTCTTCCCGACTCTGTGTCACGCCTTCCGTCCCGCCATATCGAGCGGCTCAGTGGAGTGACGGCTCCACCGATCTTCCTCGCAACTCGGCGCCTCGATGAATCGGACGGAGGAAATGGCGCCGTCCATCTCAACGCTCTCCAGCAGTGCGCGGCCGAAGTACCGGACCTTCGGAGACTGTCCAACCTCGACCACCATGGCGACAAACGAGCCGACGAGCGGGATCAGCGGCTCGGCCGGTTCGCACGACGGCCACTCGGCTTCAATTTGGCACACGCCGTCACGAGCGCGGAGCAGGATCTTGGCGTCCGGCCACTCGATCCACGTGGCGCCACCGTCGGCGCTGACGCGCGTCACAGTGCGTTCTCCCGCATCCGCTCGGCGAAACGCGACTTGTCGACATCCGCGTACGACCAGCCCAGCCGGTACGTGGCGTCCACCTCAGCCTTCCCGGCCACCGGGTGCAGATGCTCCACCACCGCATCCTTGGCGAAGGCGAACACCCCGCGCTGCTTGGCCACCGTCACGATCTCGTCGTCGACGAACATGTGACGGTATCCCTCATGGCACACCACCCCACGGCCGTCCCACGACGCCCCCTGATCGGCGATGTACTGGCGTGAGATCAGCATGTGCGGCGAGTGCGACCCGTCCTCCGACCGCGGGTTGGCCAGGTCGTTGGACCCGACCACCAGCGCGCCCGTCCCGGCCGCCACACGGAGCAGCTCCTCGGCCCAGCCGGCGTGGAACTTCACATCGTCACCAGTCAGGAACAGCCACGGCTCGCCGGTCACCGAGTACGCATAGTTGACCTTCTCCGGGAACGTCATCAGCGGCGACGTGAGCACATTTGCACCGGCCACGATCCACGCCGACTCGGTTCGGGTGTCCCGTTCGGACACGACCGCGTACACCGCCGCGTTCTCCGTCGACGCGCGCAGGGACTCCATGATCGGCGCGGCGTGATTCGGACGGTTGAGCACCGGCACCACCACAGCGATGTCGCTCATGTGGTCACCCAATCGAAGCCGGCAACCCGCGTACGGACCAGCCCGTGCTCGACGCAGTCGATCAGCACTAGGGTGCCCGGCGGCAACTGCGCCTCAATCGTTTTGCGCTGATCCCGGCACGTGCACCCAGCCTCAGTGGCGGCCAACTTCGCGGCGAGATAGTCGACCAGGCTATTCACCGGCGGCCGCCTTCGCCTCTTCCAGCGCCCGCTGGCCCGCGAAATGCTCCAAGTTCAGCTCGAACTGCTTGATGTGCCCGAGCTGCACCGCCGTGTTCACGTGAATCGGAACCCCCGCATGGCCGGCCCGCATACAGAACGTGATGTCCTCACCCATCACCCGGCCGAAGAAGTCCGTCTCCTGAAACCACGGAAACGCCTGCGAAAACCCCACCCGACCCGGATGGTCCGGCAGCCGGTAGTCCCGCACCGCCCGCAGCGCATCCCGGTGGATCAACATGCACGCCGCACCCGTCGCGAACACCTGCATCATCGCGTCCGGCTTCCACTCGTGGTACCGGACAAACTCCGGACTGTCCGCCTCGCCGATCAGGTCGTACAACGTGGGGAACAGCTTCCCGTCGTTGTCCATCGAGAAGCACAGCCCGCCCACGATCGGCGCCTTCACCGGATCGGCGTACTCCAACAGCGCCTCGACCAGATCCGGGCGGAACGTCATGTCCGTGTCCAACAGCAGCAGCCACGGGGCGGCATGCGAGGTCAGGAACTCCAGGCACACCGTGTTCCGGGCACCCGAGATGTTCGCGCTCGACGTCTGCGAGATCAGCCCACCCCGACCCGGGGCCAGCCGGTCGTAGTGCTCGCGGTCGTAGTAGACCAGGTTGAGCAGACACTCCATGAAGTTGCCGTGCAGCTGCGCCGGGCGCACCCAGGCGACGACAACACCGTCTTCGTTGGCCATTGATCCTCCAGGCGGTCGGTAGGCGGTTGACCCCGCCGCCCGACCGCCTGGCAGGCGGCGGGGGGTCAGGTATCCAAATGCGGGCACTTGTAGTGCCGATGGGTCACCGGGCAGAAGTGGCTTCCCCAAGAAAAGACGACCCCACGTCCACCACACCCACAGGGCTCATTCCAGCCGTTTAGGGTCAGGCGGAACTCGGCGGTCACTCGCTCGTGCATCCGGCGACGCTCGGCGATCGGGGACATTTCCTTCTGAAGGCGTCGGTCGACTTGGTCGTCCATCCAGCCTTCGACAGTCGGGCCATGGCGGCCAGCAGGAGCGATCCCCCTGGGTAGACCACAGCCGACACAGAATGCCCGGAGTTCGACGGCAACGCTGTCGTTGTTCTTCGCCCACCGCACCCTGCCGGTGTCCTTGCTCATGCCGCCACCCGCTCACGCTCCAGCGCCAGCGCTAGATGTCGAATGACGCCGACCTCGCGCATGTGGTGCTGACCGTAGGTGCGGGCGAACAGCCACAGCAGCAGGTCCTCGGAGACGCGGAACCACTCTGAGGACCCGATGCGGTTCGCGGCCCACATCCGGTGATGCTCGCGCTCCTCCACCGGTCCACCAGGAAGGCTGTAGATCATCTGCGTGCGCAGTTCACCGCCACGGCGGCGCAGCGACTTGGTACGCCCGATCTTGATGTAGCAGCCGTCAGTTACGTAGTAGACGACCTCGCCACGAGGTGCCGGGACATTGAGCAGGGACGGTTGTGCGTGCATTGGACAGACCTCTCTCGGGATCCGAGAGCGTCTAGTCGCCTCACACATCCACGGGCCACGGCTGGCCCGAGTAGATCCGCAGGCTAACACACCCGCGCGTCACAGAAGGGCAAGCTGCTCGCCGACGGCGCGCGTGCCCTTGTCGCGGTTGCACTTCCAGTGCGCCGTCGCGACGTTGGCCGGCTCGTCCTCGCCGCCGAGCGAGATGGGTACGAGGTGATCGATCGTCGCCCCGTCGGGATGGCGTCGATCCACTGTCGGATCCACCTTGTCGCCGCAAAGATGGCATCGCCAGCCGTCGCGCTCGAATATCTCGCGGTCAGTGTAGGTGGCGCCGGATGGCTTGGCTCGGCTGCGTGACCTGACGAGGCCGAAGTGGCGGTTTCTGCACTGCTGCGAGCACCAACGGTGCGTCGATCGAACCGCATCGAAGGTCTTGCCACACGTAGCGCACGGCTTCGGCCCCTTGCCGTGCTCGCCACGGCGGGAACGGCGCTTGCTCACTGCGTTGGCGCATCGCTGGGAACAGAAGATCTTCCCGCGTTTCGTGGCCTCGAACGGCCCGTCGCACCACTTGCATATGCCCGAGTAGCGCTGCCGGATCGGCAACCACGCACGCCGACTGCGCCGGTTGGTGGCCCGCATCTTGCATTGCTCAGAACAGAACTTTCGCGGGCGTCCGACTCCACATTGGACTACGGCACCGCCGCATTCTGGACAGGTTTGTTCCATTTCGCATCTCCCAGGATGTGCGGAACCCCCGGGCTCCTGGGTGCCCGGGGGTTCCTTGTCTCGGGGATCAGCCGAGACCGTCGTTGGATGATGATGGATTGGGTGGTACTTCGCATCCTGGCGGCACGTCCAACTAGGACGCCCGCTCACGGTTAGGCGAGCGCGGTGAAGCCAGGAGTTGTGTGTAGCTGTAGGAGTCGGAAGGCATCCGGATCGACCGTATCGGCCCCAACCCTCCAAAAAGCGAACCAGCCGGCCTCGCCAGTAGGGCGGTTGGCGTTGGTGGACTTGACCATCGGCTCGTACATCACCGACATGCCGACCCGGTCCACCACGTAGTACTGCTTGAAGTTGCCGGCGAGCAGGATGTTGGCCGACGTGGTGATCACCGAGCCCATGGTGGAGCACTCGTACTGCGGCTGGCCGAGCAGCAGGGACGGGACGCCCATGCCGAGGTTGGCCCAGAACGCCGAGCCGCCGGAGGTGTCGAACTGGCGGATCTTCGAGAAGATCGTCTTGTTCGCGATCCACGACGCCTGGCTGGCGTCGCGGGCGCGCAGGGCGTCGGCGACCCGGTACACGTCGCCAACGACGAACGACGTGATGGTCGCCGAGGAGACGATGGATGCGGTGATGGCGGCGACGGCGGACACGATGCCGACCGGCTTGGACGCGGCCGTGTTCGCAGTGGCGAATGCGGCTTCCTCCAGGCGCAGCTTGGCGTCGGCCAGAAGCATCTGCAGTTCGCTGGCGAAGCCGGAGTCGGCCAGGACTTCGTAGCTGCCGAACACCCACGCCGCGGCCTTGCGCGGGGTGATGGTGGGCTGGCCGAAGGTCGGGGTCGCGTCCGCGGCCTGGGTGGCTTCCGCGAGCCACTCGGCCGTGACACCGGCGGAGGTGACGCCGTGCCAGGCGTCGGTGACGATCGTCTTCGTGGTGGAGATCGACCGGATGGTGCCCTGGATGCCCGCGTTGGTCAGGATGATGGTCGGGTCAAGGGTGAACGGCACCAGGTAGCCGCCATTGGCGTCGGTCAGCGACAGGGCGGTACGCATGACGTCACCGGCGTAGGCGCCCCTGCTCTCGATGTACTCGCGGAACTGCTTGTGGTACTCCTCCGAACCGGTGAGGAGCATGTGCCGGGCGATGAGCGGGGCCTGCTTGCCCTCGTCCTCCAGCAGGAGGGTGACCTTCTGCCGCGAGTCGTCGGACAGGTGCCTGGGGGCGGTGTCGACCGCGGCCTTCGCCCGGCCGATCATGTCCTCGCGGGCAACCACGCCGGCGCGGACCAGTTCGAGGCCCTCGTACGGCTGGACGCGGTTCATGACCTGCGGGCCGCGGCCGTCGAAGCGGACGGGGGTCGCGCCGTCGCCGGGCTCCGTGCGGGCACGGTCGCGGGCCGCGGAGCGGATGGCGTCCAGCTCCTTGGCGCGGACCAGCAGCGGCTCCCGCTCGGTCTGGAGTTCCTTGTGGCGGGTGATCAGGTCGTCGAGGCGGGCGTCGCGTTCGGACAGGATCTGGGCGCGGACGGCGTCTCCGCCCTCCGGCTCGGCCAGGTTGTTGATCTCTTCGATCTGCTGCTCGACGAGCGCCAGTTCGGCGTCGACCTCGTCGAGGCGCTTGAGGCTCATGACTTTCTTCCTCCGAGGATCTTGAATACGGCGATGCGCCGGCGGATGTCGTGCATGGATGCCGACCGGAGTGCCTCGGTGGGCTGGTCCTCGGCGCCTGGTCCCTCGGTGGGAGTGGCGGGGTCCCGCTCCTGGTCCAACGGAGTGGAGCGGGCAAGCATGCGGGCGAGTTCGGCCTGAAGTTCGGCGAGCGCGACCGGGTTGGTGGCGATGGCCTGCGCCGAGCGGACCGCCAGGATCCTCGCGTCGGCGTAGTACGGGGTGGGGGTGGGGCCGTACTCGTTGAGCCCGAGCGCCATGCGGGTGACAGTAGGCAGGGGTTGGCCGTCGCGGGCGCGGGCGATGCGTGGCGGGTTGGACTTGCGGATCGGGCCGCGGAAGGAGTAGCCGCGCAGGTCCCCGGCGCGGATGGCCTCGAGGGTCGCGTCGGCCAGGGCGGACTTGTTGAACCGGGTGATGGTGCGAAGGCCCTTGCTATCGGCGCGGATGTCGACGGGGGAGCCGATGGGCACCGATCCGAGGTCGGACGGGGTGCCGTGCAAGGTCATCCCGTGGTGATAATAGCATCCAACCTTGTCGATGCCTTCGGCGAGTACCTCGTTGAACGCGGCCCGGTCGATGGTCTCCATGTAGTGGCCGTGCTGGTCCTTGACCTCCGTCGGGACGCCGAAGACCGCGGCGTACGCCTCGACGGTGCGGCCGTCGCCGCCGGCGCGGATGACGATGTCGTCCAGCGGCCATTCGCGGTCGAAGGTGTGCTCGGCCGGGCAGCAACGGGTCACGGCACGTTCGGCGTCATCGGACATGCCCATGCCGTACTTCTTGGCCGCCGCCATGATCTTCTTCTTGGCGTGCTCGCCGTGTGGGGACTGGGACATGCGGGCCATCGCGTTCTCGACGTGCGCGCGGTCGTGGATGGGGAAGTGCCGCAGCGACCTGGGGACGGTCTTGCCCTGGGCGTCCTTCGTCCCGCCGGGCTCGATGTAGGCGAAGGCGTCGTCGGGAAGGTCGTTGATCTCCTCGGTGGACATCATGCGACGTTCGATGTCGTCCACGCCTCGCTCCCTTCCGGGCATGCCGAAGGGACGCCACGGGGTGTGGCGTCCCTTCGTTGGTCAACTGTCAGCCGGGGCCGATGCGGTCAGAAGAGGCGCCCAGGAGGCGGGGCTTTGCCCGTGACTGCGAGGGCGATGTGCAGCGACCAGTCCTCTTGACGGGTCCGAGCGTTCTTCGAGAAATTGCAGCGTAAATGAGCCAGAGCGACGTTGGTCCAGACGTGCCCAGGGCTGTCGGGCTCGTTGAACGGGATGATGTGATCCAGGCTCGCCATCCCGGGGTCCAGGCCACTGAGCGTCTTGTCGACCGGCAGCTTGCACAGATGGCAGATCCAACCGTCGCGCTCAAAGACCTTCCATCGGTTGATCCGCTCCGACGGAAGCGCCTCCATGCGAGCCCGGCGAAGGTCCATGTTGGCCTTCGCCGTGCATTCGTTTGAGCAATGGCGCTTGTTATAACGGGCTTCGACCGGAATCGGCTCGCCGCAGTACTCGCACCTGCGATTGGCGTAGTACCAAGCACTGCCAGGGAAGACCCGCTCCCGTTGCTCGCACCGTCCATTGCAGAAGCGCTTCCCGGCACGACGGCCAGACAGTGCGGCGCCACAGTGCTGGCAGTCTGAGTAGTACCTGTACTCACCTACGTTCGGACGACAGCGGCGCTTCGATGCCGCCGCATTGCACGCCATCCGGCAGTACCGCCTGGCGCGATTACAGCCGACCGGGAGCCGATCGCCGCAAGTCTCGCAGAACCGAGGCACGTCTGGCTGGTTCGGGTGCCGCCGGTGCCACATGTAGCAGCGGTTGCAGCAGGTGACCTGTCGCGGGTTGCGTGGCTCGAAAAGTACTTGGCAAACCGCGCACACCATAGTCTGGTGCACGTTCGACTCCAACCAGTCGGACCATGCCCCGGGGCGGTGTCAGCCGTCGCCGGGGTCCTTCGTCTCATCCAGGGCCGAGCGGGTTCTTGCCCTTCTTCTCCCCCACCCAGATTCCGAAGACCTCCTTGTGCCACTGGGAGGCCATGCGCTTGGCTCGCTCGGGACCGACGAACTTCACCAAGTGGTGATACAGGGCAGTCCATGGGTGCGGGGACTTTGCCCACTTGGCGAGCCCGCGCGGATCCCGCGTCCAGTAGTGATGCAGCTCGTCATGCCCCGGCGTCACGTCGGCGCCGGCGGCTCGAGCTACGTCGTCGGGTCCGTCCGGGTCGATCTCGTCCATGCGGGCCTGCGCCCGGGCGCGCTGCTCGTCGTCGGGCTCGCCGGGGTCCTCATCGTAGAAGTCGCCATCGTCGCTGACGGCCGCACGGACTACGTCGCTCAGCGGCGGCAGGCCCATGATCTCCCGCGCCGCGTCCACGAACTCGGGATCGTCGTCCGGGTCACCGTCGCCAGCCCAGTCGTGGTACAGATCGAGCAACTCGTTCCGACGGCGCACCACGATCGGATCGGGGACAACGCGCGCGATCATCCGCTGATCACCTCACCCTCATCCGGGTTGAGGATCATCTCGTCTGCCGAGACCGGGATCAGCTTGCCCAGCCAGACGGCGGTTCGCCCGCGCTGGCCACGGCGCCGGCCAAGTTGTGAGATCTCGTAGGCCGTCGGGTAGTCGGGTTGCCCTGGACTCGTTAATTCCAGCCGCGCCAGTAGCGCCTCGGCGGCAGCGATCTGTGCCTCGAGGTCGGGCGCGTCGCGTAGCCGCTTGGGGATCGTGTCGCCGAAGTTGAACTTGGTCTTGCCGGCCCGCAGGGACGCGATGAGGTCACGCATCGCTTCGGTGGCCTGCCGCGTCACGATGCCGCCACGGAAGTCGAAGCCCTGCGACGCCCACACGTAGAAGTTGTGATCGTCCTGGCTGATGCCGTGGACCCCCGACGCGCGATACCACTCGATCACGCGACGGTTGAAGTGACCGCCGAAGCCCTTGCCCTGGAACTCCTCGTCGAGTTGGACGATGGAGTGCTGGGCCCATACCTCGCGACGGACGGTGCCGTCGGCGTAGTGCATGGTTGCCGGTCCGATCGACCGGCCGAAGTTACCGATGCTACCGCCAGCGACACCTTCCGGGCCGTAGATCGAACCTTCGACAAAGATCTCCGGGTCGACCGGGTGCACACGTCCCCTGCCGTCGGTTCGGATGCCGGCCCGCCGGATGCCGACTCTGGTGACCTTCGTCGTGTACGGGCCGAACTGGCCTTCATACACGTCCCTTAGGGCGGCGTCGATCGTAGCGTCGTCGGCGTCGAGCAGGTCGTGGATCGGCACGGGCGTGGCCGGGGGTCGCCCTGCGGGCGCCGTAGCCTTCCTCGGCGCACGCTTCTTCGGCGGCTCGGGTGCCGGTCCACCGCCGCCCGTCTCGTGTTCCACCAGCCGGTCGACGAGCTCCCGCTTCCGCCCGGACAGCCGCAGGTTGGCGCCGGCCTTGTTACGCTCGCGGATCATGTCCTTGAGCTGGTCGACGGTCTTCAGGTCCAGGGAGTCGCGGAGGGCCTCGGGGTCGGGGGTGGAGGGCGCCGTGCCACCGCTGAGTTCCCGCGACCACATCGCGAGGTTCGTCCCCGTGTTCGAGCCCTCGTAGTCGGCGGCCAATGCTGCCAGCCGACCCGCCGCTGCCTGGTCGGAGATGGACCCATCCCGCATCCCATTGGCGATCTCGGTCAACTCGGCAGACGTTTGGCGGTCCTTCGGGTCGAACCCGTTCAAGAGGTCGGCGAGGCGATCCAGGTGCCTGTCAATGGACTCGTCGTCCGCGTCGATGGGAGCCGGCGCGTCCGCCTCCTCCACAACCGCCTTCGACAGCCGGATCCGCTCCCCGTCCCGGTCCAGGCTGAACCCCGGCCGGATCACCTGCACCGGCTGCCCCTCGCGCAGGTCACCGGAGATCGGCTCGTGCAGGCTGCGGGTGAAGGCGCCGGTGTCGCCGGCCTCGCCATCGCGGGTGATGCCATGGGCGGCGAGGAGACGGTCCATCTCGGCGCGCGGCGAAGGGACGGGGCGGTCGGACGGGTCGTCGATGATCAGCCAGTGCTTGTCCTGGTCGCCATAGTGCAGCGCTCCAGCGCGCTGCCGGTCGGTCAGACTGCCCTGCGCCGATTCGGGCACCGCGTTCGCGCCCGGGTCGTGAATCGCGATCCGCTTGAGAGCCGCGTCCTGCTCGGCTCGCGGTATGTCGGACAACTCGTCGCGCAGGTCAGCGATGGAGACGTAACCGCCCTCGCGCATCAGGCGCTGCGGCGTCATGCCGGGCGCCATCGAGAACTCGGTCGGGCCCTCCTCCAGGCCGGGGCGCCCGAGCAGCGAACGGAAGGCCGCGCGGATGCGGTTCTCTACCTCAACCTGCCGGGCTTGCTCCACCGCCGCCCGCACCGGGGCCAACTCGTCGGTGATCCCGTGACGCACGCCCGCGTTATCCAGCCGGGACAGCAGCGCCTCGGTGGATGCGTCGTTGTGGAGGATCTCGTCCAACTCGCCGGCGGTGGCGGAGAAGCGGCGGGCGGAGTCGATGTCGGCCTGGCGGTCGCGGGCGGCGGCCTCGGGGTCGGGCATCGGCACATCGCCTCGCCGCGCCACCACGCCCTCAACGGCCCTCGGTATCTCCCACCGCCCCCGGTGGGCCGAATCCCGACCCGCCGCCAGGTCGAGCGACTGAAGGACATACCTGATGCGGCCCGCCTTACTCGATGGCCACCTACGGCCCATGCCAAAACCACGGCCCGTGTTGGCGACGGGCGCCTGGACGTTCAGTTCCTCTGCCACCTGGACGATCTCGGCCAGAGTGAGCCCGTGCAGCAACTCCTCGTTCTCGTCCATCGGGCCGCCGAGCACCGACTCGCGCGCAGCCTTCGGCGCCGCCTTCTTCGCCGGTGCGCGTGGGGTGGCCTTCCCGGCGGCCTCGAGGTCGGGTCGAGACGGCGTCTTGGTGTCCGCCTGTCCAAGACCCTCAGCGTCCATCAGGCGGTTGATCATTTGCGCCGTGGTGCCGGACGTATCAAGGCCTCGATCGGCCAGCTGCTCGCGCAACCAAGAGGGCGAGCGCCCCTGAAGCTGCTGTCGCCTGACCTTCCTTTGTTCCTTGAGTGCCTCCGCCTCCATCAACCTTTGGTTGCGCTCCCTAACCGCGTGGGAGTTCTTCGCATGCGTAGCGTCGACCAACTCCGGCCCACCGGCGGTCAACCGATCCAACTCGCGTCGCGCCCCGGCCTGCGTCAAGTTCTGGGTGATGTGGACCTCGCGGCCAGTGGGGTAGAAGGCCTTAACGTTGTACCGCCCGGGGGCATGCAGGGCTGGAGAGATCCGCAAGTCGTAACCCGGCGGCAGACCGGGCTCGGCCGGAGCCTTCTTGGCCGGAGCCGGTTTCATCGCTCCCATCGCCACCCGAAGCTGGTCGATGTCCTTGTCCTGCTCGACCTTCGGCAACTCGGCAAACGGCTTGTCGAGGTCGCCGCCGCGGGCCCACTCGTTGCGCGACAGCCAAGCGGCGTGGATCTCCTCACCCAGGGCCTCGCGGGTCGCCGGGTCGTCCAGGTCGACCCGACCGCGCCGAGCGAGGATTCCCTCGATGACCTCAGCTGCGGCGCGGTTCTCGCGCTGCCAGTCCTCAGGCAGGTCCGCGTAGTCAGTGTTGGCGATGTCCACCTGATCAGTGCCGTGTGATGCGATCCAACCCTTGTCCTTGGTGGTCTTCAGACGAGTCGGTTTCTTGCCGGCGTTGTCCGGGTCGGCACGGAAGGTCTTGTGGAACGTCTGGCGCCAATCCTCATGCAGTGCGGTCGCCATCGTCTCCACGCGCCGCGCAGGCTTCGGCGCCGCCTTCTTCGCCGGTGCGCGTGGGGTGGCCTTCCCGGCAGGCTTCGGGGTGCCGTCCGGCTTGCCACGCGCGTGCTCCAAGATGGCCAGCTTCAACTTCGGCCCGGACATGCGCGGCGGCACGTCGATGCCCAACTGGGTGGCCGCCGTCTTCAGCTGCGGCTGCGTCCAACCCTCCAACGGATCCCCGTCAGCGTCCGCGGCGAAGAACTCCCGGATCGCGTCCAACGCCCGGTCGGACAGCTTCTTGAACCGGCCGCCGCCGACCTTGCCCTTCCCGACCCGCTCACCGGGCAGGGCCCCGTAGTAGCCGCGCTCGATGTCGTCGTCGCCCCACACCTGCGCGCGGGCGGTCTGCAACGCCTGCTCGTACGCGGCGGTGTCCGTCTGGTCCGTCTGGCCGGGCTGCTCACCCGGGGGCAGCAACTGCACCGACACCAGGCCGGTGTGCTTGAGATGCTTCAGGTCGTCGGCGGACACCGCGGACACCGCGGACGCGGCCTCGAACCCGGCCTGAATCAGCGACGCGATCGTCGCCGCCTGCGTCTGCTGCCGCTCCGCGAGATCCTTCGCGTCGTCGAGCAGGAACGGAATGTCCCGCCCGTCGTACCAGAGCCGCCACGTCGGGTCCGGCGGCGGGAACAGGACCTGCATCGACGCACACCAGTTGGCCCACAGGTCCCGCATCGTCGTGTCGACCACGTTGCGCTTGGCCGCCGAGTAGTTGCCCGCGTTCAGCGACGACCCCTGCATGCCCTCGGAGAAACCAAGCAAAGCCGGGTGAATACCCGACAGGTTGGCGATGCGGGTCTCGTTCTTCCCGACCACCCGGGAGTAGTCGATCTGCTGCATGTTCGCGCCGACCACGGTCACGTCGGCCCCACCGGCCGTGTACAGGGTGCGGTAGGCGTTCATCGCGCCGCGGTGGTTGGCGTCCATCTCGGCGACGAACTTCTTGAACTGCTCCGGAGTGATCTCCTTCGGCAGGCTCACCGCGAGGTTCGGTGTCGCGGCATTGGACCACCAGGCCAGGCCGTGGTCGGTGGCCCCGATGTCGGACTGGATGTCCCGGATGATCGGCGTCATCCACGACATGCCCCGGTAGGAGGCCAGCGGGTCGGGCATGAACGGCACGAAGTGGCAGTACTCGCCGCGCATGAACACCGCCGCCGAGTCGTCCTGCAGCCCGTACTCGGAGTAGGCGATCCCGACCTGCTTGAACCCGACCTTGCGGCCCTCGTACATCCGGTCGGCCAGCACGATCGTCACGTAGTCGGGGCGCAGCACCACCAGTTCGTCGTCGATGTGCACGACCCAGCCGTTGCCGCCCAGGTCCCCGTAGAGCAGGGCCCGCTTCATCAGGTCGCCGGTAGACCCGCCCACCCATGGGGTGCGCAGCGGCTCGAGGGAGTCGTCGTCGAGCAGATCCCCGGCCCGGCCGTCCGAGCGTTCCTGGAACAGCATCGGCGCCTGGCCGAAGACCCGCAGCCGGTACGCCTCCGCCGCGGCCAGTGGGCCATCCCGGTACAACAGCCCCTCGGCGTAGCCGGCGAAGTTGTTGCCGACCTTCTCGGCCGGACGCTGCCCCCACGTGGTGGTGACCCCGTACTGGTTGGGCTGGTAGGTGATCCCGCCGAACCGGAACGTGGTGTCCTGCAGGTACTGCTGCAGGCTGTACCGGGCGATCTCGCCGTTGACGCCGTTGAGGACTGGCACCGTGTGGCCGCGGAACGGCACCAGCTCGAGGGTCACCGGACTCCCCTCAGCGCCATGCCACCATAGGCTCCGGTGCGGTCGTCTGGAATCCGTCCTCAATGGCATGCCCGCGGGCATGGTGGGCGAGCACCGCCGCAACCGCCAGGTCGATCAACATGGCCTCGCCACGCTTGGCCATCTTCAGGTAGTGCGTAGTGACACTGTCCTCTTCACCGGGCCGGGGTTTCTTGCGGGAACCCTTCACCAGGACGGCGTTCTTGATGTGCCGAGTCAGGTGAGGTGACCCGTCGTGGGTCAGTTCGCCCTCACCGAACGAGGTGACAAACCTTTCAATCGC
Source organism: Micromonosporaceae bacterium (assembly GCA_016880465.1). Lineage (GTDB taxonomy): Bacteria > Actinomycetota > Actinomycetes > Mycobacteriales > Micromonosporaceae > EFPC-2. The sequence continues at coordinate 1,780 of JAEHDK010000738.1, read as the reverse complement.
CCGGTCCATACGCTGCTCGACGTTCGTGTTGAACTCCACGACCCGCTTCGGAAACGCGGCCGCCCACTGGTCCAAGTAGTCCTGCCAGCGGTACGGATCGGCATAAAGAACCGCGACCCGATAGGCGGCGAACACGTCCCGGACCACCCGATCCACCTCGGGTCCGGGCACCCGCCAATCCCGGCCGGCGCCCTGCGGCTTCTCCCACACCCGAAGACAGAACAAACGCGAGTCGGCGATCCGCGACGCCACCAGCGCGGTCGCGTCCTGATACTTCGACCCATCAAAGCCCAGTGCGACCGCTTCTCCGGCCACCAGGGCGTCCTCGCGGCCCGCCAGATCCCACCGGATCGGGTCCACCAGCACCGACTCGCCGACGACGATCTCGTTGAGGAAAAATCGCCGCCGGTCCGCCTCGAGATGCCGCGACGAACGGACCTCATGAAAGATCCGGCCCTTGATGTTGACCCAACCGCCCCGCTCACGGGCAGAGTCGCCGTACTGACGCAAGAGTTCGGCATAGAGCGTCTCGTCGTCAGTCAGGTCGACGACCCGGTTGGGCTCCACGGTGTCCACATAGACCCGATCGTCACCGGATTCGGCAGTCACCTGCGCCTCGGAACCCTCGGTCGGGTCCCAGGCGTTGGTCAACTCCAACCACCGGCCGTCCATACCGGCGACGTTGCGTTTCACCGCGCCGCAGACCTTCCGGTAACCGCCCTGCAACGTGAACAGGTGCGATTCCGTGAGGGTCAGGAACGTCATCGGTGCCCCGAGTCGAGCCCGGGCAGACGTGGTGACCGGCTCCATCCGGCCGCCCGAGGGCAGATTGATCCGGGTCTCCCCCGCGTCCATGCCCGACAGGTTGATCAAGGGGCCGAGGCGGATCATGTTGAGCAGCGGCCGCCACGTGTTGTCGGTCTGATCCTCCGATGTACCCAGACAGACGATCAACGGAGTTGGGTATGGGGCCCCCACCGGCTCGCCGCGGGCATTCCACCCATCGAACCGGGTCGGCCCCAGCCCCTCCGCCAAGTCGATCGCGGCACCGAACGGGTCCTTGCCCCACTTCTGCGACCGCCGCAACTGCGCTCCCGTGTACCGCAACGCGTCCGGCGCCGGCCACGGCTCGGCGTGCGGATAGAGTCGGTAGAAGTGGACCAGGAACTTCCACATCTCATCCGTGAGGCGGTATGGCTCACCCTGCCGGTATCCGTCGGGGATGACGACATGGGCCTCGATCCACTCTCCGACGTCGTAGCCGAGCGTTGGGAACTCCCCGTCCTCGGCAGGACCACGCCATGGCATCTACGAGACGGCTTTGATCCTGGTCCGGGCCGACGTGGCCGGCGCCTGTCCACGCTTCTCGGCGACCTCGTCGCGCGCAATCTCCCACAAGAGCATCCGCATCGCCTTCGGCGTTAGCCCTAGGCGATCCTCGAGCTGACGGGCCTCGGCGAGGGCGGGCATGTCCAGGTCCTCCGCCCGCAACAGCACCTTGGCGTAGCGCGCCACGGTGCGGGTCCAGCCCAACTCCTCCCACGCCGCGGCCTGCGGTGTGTGCCAGAGCTGACGCCACAGTTCAGCCTCGGCGGCAAGAGGAAGACTTGGCACCAGCGGCCAGCGGGGGGTCGGGCCCTTGCGACCCTCGGGCGGCAGGCGACGTGGGCCGACGCGGCTGTGCCGACGGGTGGGGTCGAGTTTCGGGGCAGGGCCTGGCATATTTCGTCACCCCGTCACGGATCGTGATTCCAGGATCTCGCACAGACTGCGGAAGGGG
>JAEHDK010000737.1 GCA_016880465.1 Micromonosporaceae bacterium | reverse complement strand
GTCCCCGGCACCGGTCGGATCGACGACGGTCGCCGGCTCCGCGGGTGCGGTCGCCACGGCACCCGTACGGCTGGCCCACACCGCGCCGTGCTCGGCGAGCTTGACGACCGCCGTACCGGCGGTTCGGGCGAGCGCCGCCGCCAGCTCCACCGGGTCCCCGTCCCGGCCGGCCAGCACCCGCGCCTCGTCGAGGTTGGCGAACAGCAGGTCGGTGCCCCGGATCCAGTCGAGGAACCCGCCGGCCCGGCGCAGCGATGCGGCCGACGCCGCATCGACGCTCGTGGTCAGGCCACGGGCCGCCGCGACCGCCAGCGCGTACTGCCCGGCCGGCCGCGACCGGTCGTCGAGCAGGGTGTACCCCGACAGGTGGAGATGGCCCGCGGCACCGGTGAGCCCGGCGTCCACATCGGACGGAGCGAGCAGCAGGTTGGCCCCGCGGTCGCAGAGCATCGAGCGCTCGTCCCGGCTGGCGAGCACGACGACGGTACCCGTGGCGGCACCGGCGCACCGCCGGACGGCCAGCCGTACGCCGGCCCCGGCCAGCTCGGCGAGCCGGGCGTCGCCGGCCGGATCGGCACCCACGGCCCCGACCAGCGTGACCGGTACCCCGACGCCGGCGAGCCAGGCGGCGGTGTTCGCCGCCGACCCGCCGCCGGTGAACCGCACCTCGGCCGGCGTGTCGGAGCCGATGGCGAGCGGCGCGCCGAGCACCGTCAGCACGTCGGTGACGACGTCGCCGACCACCACAACCACGCCGCCGCGCCCGGCGCTCACCTGGCGGGACCCAGCGCCGCGGCGATCCGCGCGCCCAGCGCCGCGTTGCGCAGAATGATCCGTACGTTCACCTCGAGGCTCTCCCCGTGGGTGGCCTCGTGGAAGCGGGCCAGCAGGAACGGCGTCACCGCCTTGCCGGTGATCCCTTGGCGCTCCATCATGGACAGTGCGCCGGCGAGCACCCGGTCGTGCAGCTCCGGATCCAGCTGCTCGTCCGGTGGCAGCGGGTTCGCCACCACGATTCCTCCATTGTGGACCGCCTGGCTCCGGCGTGCCGCCAGGATCTCCGCCACCGCCTCGGGCGAGTCGACGGACCAGTCGAGGTGGTAACCGCCGTCGGTCAGGTAGAACCCGGGGAACCGGCGGGTGCCGTAGCCGACCACCGCCACGCCCAGCGTCTCCAGCCGCTCCAGCGTCGCGCCGACGTCCAGGATCGACTTCACCCCGGCGCAGACCACCGCGATCGGGGTACGGGCGAGCGTCGGGATATCGGCCGACTCGTCGAAGCTGCGGGCCGCGTCCCGGTGAACCCCGCCGAGTCCACCGGTGGCGAAGACGCCGATGCCGACCGCGGCCGCCACCGCGCTCGTCGCCGCCACGGTCGTCGCCCCGTCGACACCGGCCGCGCCGGCCGGCGCCAGATCCCGCACGGACAGCTTGGCGACGTTGTGGGCGGTCGCGAGCCGGGTGAGCTCGTCGGCCTCGAGACCCACCCGGATGACACCGTCGAGCACCCCGATCGTCGCGGGTACCGCGCCGGCGTCCCGTACCGCCTGCTCGATCTCGTACGCCACCCGGAGGTTGTCGGGTCGCGGCAGGCCGTGCGCGACGATCGTGCTTTCCAGCGCGACGATGGGTCGTCCGGCGGTACGCGCCCGGGCGACCTCGGCGCCGTAACGAATTCCCAAAGGCTTCACAACAATCACACTACGGATCCGGTGGGTGGGAAGCCGGGTACGCCGGCCGCCCGGCAGGATCGGTGCGTGGCAGAACTCACCACCACCACGACACCACCCTCTCGACCGGGATCCAGGCTGCGCCTGGCCGCCGGGCTGCTCTTGGCGGTCCTCGCGCTCGGCTACGGCATCCTGGTCGTCCTTGGCGTGGCTAACCCGTGGGAACTGGTCGTCCTGCGCCTCTACTTCGGCGTACCCACGCGCGGTTTTGTGATTTTCGTCGTGCTGGCCGGTACGGCGGTCTGGCTGCTGACCCCGGTACGCAGTGAGGCCGACCAACGGATGCGCACGACGCTGCGGGCGGTCGCCGTGGTGGCGCTGGTGATCGGGCTGATCTGCTGGGGGCTGCAGCCCACCCTGTTCGGCGCCGACGTCAGCGTGCTCGCGACCTCAGCCGACCAGCAACGACGGATCGCGCTCTACGACTACGGATCGGACGACCGGGACCTGCGGGTCTGGGCGGGTAGCGGGTGGACCGCGCGCGACGTGGGCGGCTTCGGGCGGCCCTGCGGCACCACGGTCGTGCGGTTCCAGAACCGTGACCAGATCGAGGTCCGGACCAACTACGGCACGTGGCAGTTCATGCTCGACCCGGACACCGGCGCGCCGCTCGGCCGGCTCGGGCCGACCTGCTCCGGCTGAGCTGGCACACTGGTTGAGTGACCACTCCCATGACACCCCAGTCCGACACCGTGGTCGAGGAGCGCGTCGACTACCGCCTCGACGACGGCGACCACGAGCGCTTCTCGCACTACGCGCCGAAGGACCAGATCATGGCGGCGCTGGTGGAGGGCACACCCTGCCGGGCACTCTGCGGCAAGCTCTGGGTGCCGTCGCGCGATCCCAAGCGGTTCCCGGTGTGCCCCGAGTGCAAGGACATCTACGAGTCGATCGAGCATTAGGGCGGGCATGCCGTCGCTGCCGGGTACCGCTGCGTTTCCGGCACTTCGGGCATGGCAGCGCCGATCGCTCGTCGAGTACCTCCGCCGCCGTGCCGAGGACTTCCTCGCGGTCGCGACGCCGGGCGCCGGCAAGACGACCTTCGCCCTGCGGGTCGCGGCCGAGCTGCTCGCCGAGGGCACGGTCGACGCGGTCAGTGTGCTGACCCCGACCGATCACCTGAAGAACCAGTGGGCCATGGCGGCCGCTCGGGTCGGCATCCAGCTGGACGCCTCGTTCCGCAACGCCGACGTGCACACGGCCGCCGACTTCCACGGTGCCGTGGTGACGTACGCCCAGGTCGGCACCGCACCCCAGGTGCACCGGCGGCGTACGCTGGCCCGCCGCACGCTGGTCGTGCTCGACGAGATCCACCACGCCGGGGACTCCCGCTCCTGGGGGGACGCGGTCGCCGCGGCGTTCGAGCCGGCGGTACGGCGCCTGATGCTCACCGGTACGCCGTTCCGGTCGGACGAGAACCCCATCCCGTTCGTACGGTACGAGCGCGGCCCGGACGGCTTTGCCCGATCCCGCGCGGACAGCTTCTACGGGTACGGGGACGCGCTGCGGGACGGCGTCGTCCGGCCGGTGATCTTCCTCGCGTACTCGGGGGAGACCCGTTGGCGTACGAGCGCCGGAGACGAACTGGCGGCGCGGCTCGGCGAACCGATGACCCAGGACCTCGTGGCCCAGGCCTGGCGTACCGCGCTCGACCCGGCCGGCGACTGGATGGTGCAGGTGCTGCGGGCGGCCGACGCCCGGCTCCGGGTGCTCCGGGCCGGTGGGATGCCGGACGCGGGCGGCCTGGTCATCGCGAGCGACCAGGCGGCCGCGCGGGCGTACGCCGCCCTGCTGGCGCGGGTGGCCGGCGAGCGCCCGGTCGTCGTGGTCTCCGACGATGCCGGCGCGTCCGGCCGGATCGCCGCGTTCGCCGCCTCCGAGCAGCGCTGGCTCGTAGCCGTACGGATGGTCTCCGAGGGAGTCGACATCCCGCGCCTTGCCGTGGGCGTGTACGCGACGAGCGCGGCCACCCCGCTGTACTTCGCCCAGGCGGTCGGCCGGTTCGTCCGGGCCCGCCGGCCGGGGGAGACCGCCAGCGTGTTCGTGCCCAGCGTGCCGCACCTGCTGGAGCTGGCCGCCGAGATGGAGATCCAGCGCGATCACGTACTGGATGCCCGGCAGGCCGAGGACGGGCTCGACGACGACCTGCTGGCCCGGGCGCAGCGCGCCGAACGGGCGAGTGGCGAGCTGGACAAGCGGTACGAGATCCTCTCCGCGACCGCCGAGCTCGATCAGGTCATCTTCGACGGCGCCTCGTTCGGGGCGCCGGTGGCCGCCGGTACGCCCGAGGAGGAGGAGTACCTGGGCCTGCCCGGACTGCTCACCGCCGACCAGGTCGCGCTGCTGCTGTCCCGGCGCCAGGCGGCCCAGCAGGCCGCCGCGCGGACCGCCGAGCGGCGTTCC
>JAEHDK010000736.1 GCA_016880465.1 Micromonosporaceae bacterium | reverse complement strand
TGATCGACGCGACGCCGAAGATTCCTGCCGCGAGGAGCTCCTTCGATATGGCGCATCGGCCGCCGTCCAGCCGGCCAACTGGGCCAGCTCCGCGACGAGCGTCAGCAGGCGCCGGCCACCGCGACCGGACGGGTCGCGGCCGAGCAGCGCCAGCGCCGCCCGCAGCTCGCGGTCGACCAGCAGGGTGAGATCCACGCCGCCGACCAGGTCGTCCATCCGCCGCAGCTCGCGCAGCCGGGTGGCCAGGGCGTCGAGATCGCGGGGGTACGCGGTACGCCCGTCCTTGACCGTCCACGGTGGACTGTGTTCGACCGGCGGACCGGCGCGCCGGCTCCGGGCCTCGGCGGCGGCCGCCGCCAGCTCGCCGGCCGGGACATCCAGAACGGCGGCGAGCCAGCCGAGCCAGTGGGCGCTGGGCACCCGCTCCTCCCGCTCCCAGCGGGACACCTCGTGCCGGGTGATGGTCGACTGCCCGGACGCGGCACACAGCAGCTCGGCCAGGCGCAGCTGCGACCACCCGCGGGCCGTACGGGTGCGGGCGAGCAGTGCGCCGATCGACTCGGGCGACGGCATCAACGCCTCCGGGGCAGTCGTCATCGTGACCCCCGGATCGCGGATCGGGGCCGCCGCGGACCGACCCCTGTACCGTCCCGTTCCTACCGCACGGGTACGACGGTTTCGCGCCCGCGCCGGTTCACCGCGCTGGCCCCGCACCGCAGGCCCCGGCGGACCCGTTGCTGGCCCCCATCCGGCCCCTCGAGCTGGCTCCTCCCCGCGCCCCGAAACAGCGGTGCTCTTGGTACGTGACCGCGCTGCCGTTCGACCCCGCCCATCCGCCCTCCGACCCACCGCCGGACGTGCCGCAGGCGATGCTGTGGCGGGTCGCGGTCCGGCTGCACCAGGACCACGGCGTACTCGTCCGGGACTCGCGGGGGGTCCCGGCGTGCGCCCGGTGCGGCCAGGCGTGGCCCTGCTTCGGCCGCCGGCTGGCGCTGCGCGGGCTGCTCGCCGCCGTGCGGAGCACCGCTGACCGGCGATTGTCCGACGGTCCGGAATCCGGGTGACCGGGGGACCCGGGGTGGCCGACCGTTACAGTCGATGCGTGGCTCTCGGTCTCCCCTCCGTCCTGCCCGGTGGACAGCCGTCCGTCGGAGACCTCATCCGGTCGCCGGCGCCCTCGTTCTCGTTCGAGTTCTTCCCGCCGAAGACCGAGGAGGGTGAACGCCAGTTGTGGCAGGCGATCCGGGAGCTGGAGTCGCTGCGGCCGTCGTTTGTCTCGATCACGTACGGAGCAGGCGGCTCGACCCGCGACACGACGGTCGCGGTGACCGAGCGGATCGCCACCGAGACCACGCTGGTCGCCATGGCGCACCTGACCGCGGTCGACCACTCGGTGGCCGAGCTGCGCAACGTCATCGGGCGGTACGCCTCGGTCGGGGTCCGCAACGTGCTCGCCCTGCGGGGCGATCCGCCCGGCGACCCGCAGGCCGAGTGGGTGGCCCACCCGGCCGGCTTCGGGTACGCCGAGGAACTGGTGTACCTGATCCGCGAGAGCGGCGACTTCTGCGTCGGGGTCGCGGCGTTCCCGGAGAAGCACCCGCGCTCGCCCGACTTCGCCTCGGACGTGCATTACTTCGTACGCAAGTGCCGGGCCGGCGCGGCCTTCGCCATCACCCAGTTCTTCTTCGACTGGGCCGACTGGGCCCGGCTGCGGGACGCGGTCGTCCGGCAGGGCTGCGACGTGCCGATCGTGCCCGGCGTCATGCCGGTGACCAACGTGCGGCAGATCGAGCGGTTCGCCCAGTTGTCCGGCGCGGAGTTCCCGCGCGACCTGGCCGAGCGGCTGTGGGCGGTGGCGGACGATCCGGCCGCGGTCCGGCAGATCGGCGTCGAGGTGGCCACCGCCCTGTCGACCCGGCTGCTCGCCGAGGGCGCGCCGGGCATCCACTTCATCACCCTCAACCGGTCGACCGCGACCCGCGAGGTGTGGCACAACCTGCGGGTCGGCGCACATGTCTGAGGCGTGGTGGGCGGGCCCCGGCTGACCTGGGACGGGTACGCCACCCAGTGGGCGTCCACGCACGGCGGCTTCGATCCGCGGCGCGGCTCGTCGGCGGTGCGGGTGTGGCTGCAGATGGGGTACGGGCTGTCCCGGGTCTTCGCCACGATCCACGTCCGGCCGACCGCGCTCACCGTCGTGGGCCTGCTCCTCAATCTCGCCGTACCGGTGACCGCCGTGCGCGGCGCCGGCTGGCCGATAACGAGCGCCGTGCTCGTCGTGCTGGCCGCGATGGCGGACACCGTCGACGGTGGGGTGGCGCTGCTGGCCGATCGCCGTACGAAGCTGGGGTACGTCTACGACGCGATCGCGGACCGGTTCGCCGAACTGGCTTGGCTGACCGCGTTCTGGCTGCTCGGCGCCCCGATGTGGCTGGCCGCACTGTGCCTATCGGTCGCCTGGTTGCACGAGTACATACGGGCTCAGATGGTGGCGATCGGGTTGACCGAGATCGGCTCGGTGACCGTCGGCGAGTGGGTCGGCCGGGTCGCCGTGACGGTCGCCGGGCTGGTCCTGGCGGGCGTGATCGGGATGATCGACGCCGGGATAGCCGCCGGCACGATCACAATCGCCGCGGTGATCTGGCTGTTCCTGGGCGTGTTCGGGCTCGTACAGCTGCTCTCCGGGATCCGCAAGTCGGTACGCTGACCGGCGGCAAGGACCGATCAGAGCGGCAGCGGCCGGCCCAGGATGGCAAACGGGCGCGCGTCGCCCGGGAACCGGAAGTCGCGCAGCACGTCGACGAACTCGTACCGGCGGTACAGCCGCCAGGCCCGCGAGGTCGCCTCGTCCGCCTCCGGCGTGGACAGCAGCGTGGTGGTACCGGTCGCCATGCCGAGCAGCGCGGTCAGCTGGCTGGCGCCGATCCCGTGCCCCTGCGCGGCCGGTCGTACGTGCAGCTCGACGACCTCGAAGCAGTCGGTGAGCCAGCGCTGGCGGGCGACCGGGTCGAGCGCGCTGCGGACCTGGTCGTGCCACCACTGGCCGGGCGCCGAGGAGTAGCCGTACCCGAAGCCCACGAGCCGGCCGTCGGTGGTGACCGTGGCGACCGCTCGGAACCCGGCCCGCCGCAGGTGCGTGCCGATGTACCCGCGGCGTGCGTCGAGCAGGTCGACGGGGTACCCCATCGCCTCGCCGTACACGGCTACCGCGTCGTCCAGCCGCCGGGCGAGGTCGTCCGCCGTCCAGGGGACCAGCCTCATGCGACGTCGGTGGGCGAGCCGGCGGTGAGCCGGACCAGTTCGGCGTACGTGGTCGGGAACACCGCGTGCGGGATGCCGCCGGCGGCCCAGATCTCGGCGTACTGGCCGAGGGCGGTGTCCACCAGCGTCCGGACCGGTTTGGGGTGGCCCAGCGGGGCCACGCCGCCGATCGGCTGGCCGGTGTGCTCGCGGACGAACTCGGCGGTGGCCCGGCGGACCGAGCCGGCACCGATGGTGGCGGCCACCTTGCCGGTGTCCACCCGGTGGGCGCCGGAGGTGAGGACGAGCAGCGGATCCCCGTCCGCGTCGAAGATCAGCGAGTTGGCGATCTGGCCGACCGCCACGCCGAGGGCGGCCGCCGCGGCGGCGGCGGTGTGTACGGCATCCGGCAGCATCCGCACCCGGCAGGACTCGCCGGCCGCGTTGACCGCGCCGGCCGACTCCAGCGCGTCCTGAACGGCCTGCACCGTGGGGTGCTGCGGAGTCGGGTCGCCCAGCTGTCGGGGTGTGGCGCCGGCCGGTGTCATGTGCTGGACCTCCGCGAGTGGGCAGCCACGGCGGCTGCGTACCTCCTATCTTGCTAGGTCCGGACCGCCGCCCGCTCGCCACGGCGATGTTCGTTGCGGTCTTGTCGCACCCAGGGTTTACTGTAGTAGTGGTTCGAACGGCTGTTCGAGTAGGAGTCGCTTCGACCGCGGTTCCGCGGACAACCGCAGGAGGCTCGGACATT
>JAEHDK010000735.1 GCA_016880465.1 Micromonosporaceae bacterium | reverse complement strand
GTCCCCGGCAGCGGCCGGCCCGGGGATGGCGGTGGCGGCAGCGGCGGCCCGGTCGGCGGCGAGCCGGTCCGCGGCCTTGGCGGCGGCGGTCTCCTCCTTCGCGGGCTCGCCGTTGGGGTCGTGCGCCGGCGGCGGCGGGACCGTCCACATCCAGTCCCGCAGCCGGCCCTGTTCGTGCAGCAGGTCGCGGATGTCGTACTCCGCGTACTCGAACTCCGGGCTCCAGAACAGGGCGTCGAACGGGCAGGCCTCGATGCAGATCCCGCAGTACATGCAGAGCGAGAAGTCAATGGCGAACCGGTCGAGCACGTTGCGCTGCCGGGCCCGTGCCGCACCGGGCACCACCACCTCCTCCTTGTGCGAGTCGATGTAGATGCACCAGTCGGGGCACTCCCGGGCGCACAGCATGCACACCGTGCAGTTCTCCTCGAGCAGGGCGATCACGCCGCGCGACCGCGGCGGCAGGTCGGGCTCGACGTCCGGGTACTGCCGGGTGGTCGACCGGCGGGTCATCGTCCGCAGCGTCACGGCCAGGCCCCTTGCCAGGCCCATGCCGGGCACCCCGCTGCGTTCGCTCATGCCGCACATACTGCCGCGTTCGCAAGATTCGCGCGAGCACCCTGGTCGAACCGCTGCAACCGGCCCACCTTTCCGGGCGTGTCAGGGGCAGCTCCGGGGGCCGTTCGAGCAGTTCCGCGCCGAGCTGCTGGCCGCGGTGCAGGGTCCCGGGCCGGCCCGAGTCAGAGCGCGAGCCGCACCGCGGCCGTGAGGACCAGCTGGCCAAGCGCGACTGGCACCAGTACCAGCCAGCACAGGCGCTGCAGCTGGTCCTCCCGCAGCCGGGGGTACGCGACCCGGAACCAGATGACCAGGAAGGACACCGCAAAGATCTTGATGAGGGTCCACAACCAGCCCAACTCAGCGTTCAACCCGAAGGGACCCTGCCAGCCGCCGAGGAACAGCACGGTGGTGAGGGCGGCGATCACCACGATGCCGAGGTACTCGGCGAGCAGGAAGAACGCGAACCGGAGCCCGGTGTACTCGGTCAGGTAGCCGAACACGAGCTCCGAGTCGGCGATCGGCATGTCGAACGGCGGTCGGCGGATCTCGGCCAGCCCGGCGATGAAGAACACGAGCAACGCGGGCAGCTGCCAGAGCAACCACCAGGGGTGCCAGGCCTCGATGATCCCCGGCAGCGACAGGGTACCGGCCGCCATCGCGACCGAGGCCGCGGCGAGCACCATCGGCAGCTCGTACCCGAGCAGCTGAGCCGCCGCGCGCAACCCGCCGAGCAGGCTGTACTTGTTGGCCGATGCCCAGGCCGACATGAGCACCGCGACGACCCCGAGCCCGAGCACGGCCGGGACGAGGAACAGGCCGACGTCCAGCGCCTGCCCGACCAGATCCCCCGGCCCGAGCGGGATGACGAGCAACACGATGAGGTACGGCATCAGCGCGATGATCGGCGCCAGCCGGAACACCGGCCGGTCGGCGGCCCGGGGGGTGATGTCCTCCTTCTGCACGAACTTCACACCGTCGGCGACGAGCTGGGCCCAGCCGTGGAACGCGCCCGCGTACATCGGGCCGAGCCGCCCCTGCATGTGCGCCATCACCTTATGCTCGGCCTGCCCGACGACCAGCGGCAGGGTCAGGAAGGCGACCACCACGCTGAGGACCCGGATCAGCAGCTCCAGCCAGACCGGCATTACTCGGTACCCGCCCGGTCGTCGGCCGCCGGACCCCGGCTGGCCTGCGGACCCCACTCGGTCGGGTCCGGTACGCCGGGCGGGCGCATCTTCTGCCGGCGCGCGGTGCCCGGGTCATGCGACTCCCCCGGCTCCTTCGCGCCCGGCCAGTCCTTGGCGACCCGGGAGGCGAGGACGAACTCCTTGCGCAGCGGGTGCCCCTCGAACTCCGGCGGCAGCAGCAGCGGCCGCAACCCACCCGGGTGTCCGGTGAAGTCCACCCCGAACATCTCGTACGTCTCCCGCTCGTGCCAGGCCGCGCCCGGATAAACGTCCACAATGGAGGGTACGGCCGCCGCGTCCCGGCCGACCCGGGTACGCAGGAGGATCCCGTGCCGGTGCCGGGTGGACCACAGGTGCGCGACGATTCCGAACCCGTCGGCCAGCTCGTCGACGGCGGACAGCCAGTCGAAGAAGTCCAGCGCGAGCGTGGCGTCGTCGCGCAGCGCCCGGGCGGCGGCCGGCCAGCGGTCGGCGGTCACGTCCACAGTGGCCCGCGCCCACGCACCGCCGCCCGATGTCGACACCTCGCCATCGGTAAGCTCGGCCGCTCGCGTACCCACCTCGTCCGGCGTCATGCCTGGATCGTACGGTGGCCCGCCGCAACCCGACGGCCCCGCTGTCCTACGCCGCGTCATTTCATGGGCTGACGCTGCCCCGGTACGCCCCGTACCGGCGGTCCGGCGGCTGCTCGACCTGACGCGGCACCGCACGGACGGGACCGTGCCGCAGCCGACGCCGTAACGGGGCCGACCGGCGACGGTGCAGCCGCCGTCAGGACGCGCCGGACGAGTCGGGGTGCTGGTAGAGCAGGTCGTCGGCGGGCAGCGGGAACGCCTGGTCGTCGCCGTACGGGGAACCCGCGCCGGCCCGGTCGACGGTCACCTCGGTCACCGGCAGCCGCCCGTCGGGGCCGAGTGCCGGACCCATCGGCTGCCGGACCTGCCGGTGCCAGACGACGCCGTCGGGAACCACGATGCCCGACTCGGGGCGGACCGCCGGGGCAGTGAGGGCCATCGCCTCGGCCCGGCCGTCGGCCGAGCGCGGGTCGAGCCGGTCGACCCCACCCAGGCCGGCGTCCTCCTTGGCGATCTTCTCCTGCAGCCGCAGGATGCCGTGCAGCAGCGCCTCCGGGCGGGGCGGGCAGCCGGGCACGTACACGTCGACCGGGATCAGCTGGTCGACGCCCTACGTCACCGAATAGGAGTCCCAGTACGGGCCGCCGCAGTTGGAGCACGCACCGAACGAGATCACGTACTTCGGCTCCGGCATCTGGTCGTAGAGCCGCTTGATGGCCGGCGCCATCTTGTCGGTGACCGTGCCGGAGACCACCATCAGGTCGGCCTGCCGGGGACCGTGAGCGAACGGGATCACCCCGAGCCGGATGAAGTCGTGCCGGCCCATGCTCGTCGCGATGAACTCGATCGCACAGCAGGCGAGCCCGAAGTTGAACACCCACAAGGAGTACCGCCGACCCCAGTTCAGCATGAACCGGATCGGTTCCCCCAACACACCCGGCAACGCGGCCATGGGGGCGAGCCTACTGCCAGGCGCCGCCCGCGACGGGCGCCGTCCCGCCGGCCGGCCCATCGGCCGGGCCGGCCACCGGCTCGGGCGTCAGCGAGTCGGGGACGACCGCGGAAACCAGGACGGCAAGCTCGGGTGGCGTGGCCGGCGACGAAGGGACGAGCGGCGCCACGGCGCCGGAGGCGCGAACGCGACAGCCAGCAACAGACCGCCCAAACCGGAGCGTCTCTGCTGGATGACGGTCCGGTTGCCGGGAGGCCGACATGGATGCGGATGCTATCGATCGGCACGCGCAGGCGTTGACGTGGCTCTACGCTGCGGGCCGTGGCAACTAGTCTCCGGGCAACTGGGGCGGGGGTACCGGCACCGGCCGGTGTCCCCGCCGGAGCGCGTACAAGGGAGGCGATGCGGGTGCCCGCGGGGGTCGCCACGGGTCACCCCGTGACCACCGAGGTGGGTCTGCGTACGCTCGCCGCCGGCGGTACGGCCGCGGACGCGGCGGTGGCGTCGGTGCTCGCCTGCTGCGTCGCGGAGAGCGTGCTGACCGGCATCGGGGGCGGCGGATTCGCCACCTACTACGAGGCCGCGACGGGCACCGTGACCTGTCTGGACTTCTTCTGCTCGGTGCCCGGCCTCGACCGCGACGTGACCGCCGGCCCGATGGTGCCGATCGCGGTGAACTTCGGCGGGATCCCGCTGCGCTACTCGATCGGCGAGGCGAGCGTGGCCGTGCCCGGCGTGCCGGCCGGCTGCGGCGCGGTGCACGGGCGCTGGGGCCGGCTGCCCTGGCAGCGGATCGTCGAGCCGGCCATCACCCTCGCCCGCAGCGGCGTCGTCCTGCCGACCGCCCAGGCCCGCACGCTCGCCTCGGTGGCACCGGCGCTCGTACCCGGCGTCGGTGCCGAGATCTACGCGCCGGGCGGGAAGCTGCTGGAGGGCGGCGACCTGCTGTACCACCCCGGGCTCGACGTCGCGCTCTCGCTGCTCGCCGAGCACGGCCCGGCCACCTTCTACACCGGACAGATCGCGGCCCTGACGGTCGCCACCGTACGGGCCGGCGGCGGCGCCCTCGGCCCCACCGACCTCGCCGCGTACCAGGTGCGGGAGCTGCCGGTCGCGGATGCGGAGTTCGCCGGCCGGCACGTGTACGGCCGCACCGACCTGAACCGGACGGTGCCGACGATCGCCGGCCTCCCGCGGGACCTACCGGCGCTGGGGCGTACGGCCCGGGCCCGCACGCTCGCTCGCGCGCTGCTCGCGCCCGGCCGGCAGAAGGTCGGCGACACCACGAACATCTCGGTCGTCGACGAGGAGGGAAACGCCTGCGTGGTCACCGTCACGCTGGGCATCGGGTCCGGAGTGTGGGTGCCCGGACTCGGCGTACACCTCAACTCGATGCTCGGCGAGGGCGAGCTGTTCACCCCGAACCTGGCGCCCGGCCAGCGGGTCGCCTCGATGATGTGCCCGCTCGTCGTCGTCGATGACGCCGGCGACCTCGTCCTCGCGGTGGGCTCGGCGGGCGCCTCCCGGATCCGCACCGCGCTGCTCCACACGCTGGTCAACGTGCTGGTGGACGACCTGGACATGGGTACGGCGTGCGGCCGGCCGCGGTTCCACGTGGTGGCCGACGAGCCGGGCGCGGGGGTCGTCCACGCCGAGCCCGGCTACCCGGACGACGAGCTGGCCGCGCTCGACCGGGCCGGGTACGAGATCAACCAATGGGACCAGCAGAGCTACTACTTCGGCGGCGTCAGCGCGGTCGGCCGCGCCGGCGCGGCGGGCGACCCGCGCCGCGGCGGCGTGGGGTTGCTCTGCTAGCTGGGCCTCGCTCCGCTCGGCCGGCGGTGCCGGGACGTGGCTGGGCTCACCCCTCCGGCCACCACATCGCCCGGGCGATGTCG
>JAEHDK010000734.1 GCA_016880465.1 Micromonosporaceae bacterium | reverse complement strand
GAGGGGTGCTTATTTTGGCGGCGTCTGTTTCAAGAAGCAACGTCCGGTGGACCCGTCGTTGAACGAATATTCGGCCAAATTGGCCTTGCCGTTCATGGATGTTCAGTAGGTGGAAAACGCGCGGGCGAGCTTCGTACCGGTCACCACGTCCAGGCCGGCCAGGTTGGCCGCCGCGGCGTCCGCGTCGGACCGGACCAGGGCCCGGACCTCCTCGACGAGATCGAGCACCGGCCTGCCCTCCTGCCGGGTCAGCGTCTGACCCAACAGGGTGCCGAGCCGGCGGATGTCAGCGCGCAGCGCGGCGTCCCGGTCCTCCACGCGGATATTATTTCGCGGCCGCCCGGGGCCGGCCGGCCAAGGTCTGCCGGTGCCACCGTTTAGGTATCCCGCCAAACCGGCGCCCGGCGACCGGATCGCGGTCCTGTCGCCCCCCGCCGGGGTGCCGGCCGTCTTCCCGCAGGTGTACGAGCAGGGGCTCGCCCGGTTGCGGGACGAGCTGGGTCTCGAGCCGGTGGAGTACCCCACGACGCGGCGATCACGGTCCGGTACTGACCCCGGGCACCGCGGCCGAGCTAGGCTTGGCCCGTAACCCCCGGCCTGCCCAGGTTTGGGGGCAGTGCTGCGTGCGCAGAGGGGGACCTGTGAAGCTCGCCGGTTTGCTGGCCGCCGCCGCCGCCGATCCCGCGCTGGCCCGTGTCCGCGACCTCGCCCGCGCCGGTGGCACCGACCTGCTCGACATCACCGCCCCGCCGGCGCTGCGCCCGTTCGTGGTCGGCGCGGTCGCCGGGCAGGCCCGGCCGGTCCTCGCGGTGACGGCGACGACGCGGGAGGCCGAGGACCTGGCCGAGGCGCTGCGCTGCCTGCTGGACCCCGACGAGATCGCGGTCTACCCGGCGTGGGAGACGCTGCCGCACGAGCGGCTGTCGCCGCGCTCGGACACCGTGGGCCGGCGCCTGGCCGTGCTGCGCCGGCTCGCGCACCCGGGCCAGACACCGCTGCGGGTGGTCGTCGCGCCGGTGCGTTCCGTACTGCAGCCGCAGCTGCGCCGGCTCGGCGACCTGGTCCCGTTGAGCCTGGCCACCGGCGACGCGGCCGAACTCGACGAGGTCGCCCGCCGGCTGGTCGACCTCGCGTACGCGCGTACCGATCTGGTGACCAAGCGCGGCGAGTTCGCGGTCCGCGGCGGCATCCTGGACGTCTTCCCGCCGACCGAGGAGCACCCGCTGCGGGTGGAGTTCTGGGGCGACGAGATCGAGGACATCCGCTCGTTCGCGGTCGCGGACCAGCGCACGATCGAGGTGGTCCCCGGACTCTGGGCGCCGCCGTGCCGGGAGCTGCTGCTCACTCCCGAGGTGCGGGAGCGGGCCAGGACGCTGGCCGCCGAGCACCCGGAGCTCTGCGAGATCGCCGGCAAGCTCGCCGAGGGCATCCCGGTCGAGGGCATGGAGTCGCTGGCGCCCGCGCTCATCGGGCCGGACTCGCTGGAGCTGGTGCTGCACACGATGCCGCCGGGCACGGTGACCGTCGTCTGCGATCCGGAGCGGGTCCGGACGCGGGCGCACGATCTCGTCCGTACCTCCCAGGAGTTTCTCGAGGCGAGCTGGGCGGCGGCCGCCGTCGGTGGGCAGGCGCCGGTCGACCTCGGGGCCGCCGCGTTCAAGACCCTGGCCGAGGTACGGGCGACCGCCGCCGAGCTGGGCCTGCCGTGGTGGACGGTGTCCCCGTTCGGCCTCGCGGTGGCGCCCGCACCGGCCGCGCCCGACGAGCCGTGGCTCGATGTGGCGCCCGACGTCCTGCCG
>JAEHDK010000733.1 GCA_016880465.1 Micromonosporaceae bacterium | reverse complement strand
GCCACGCAGTGGCGGGTGCTGCGGCGCGCCCAGCCCGCGGCCCCGGCGGACGTGCTGGCCGCGGACGACGCCATCCGCTCGCGGTCGCTGCACGTGCTCGCCGCCGGCGGCACCACGCTGCTGCTGTACTGCTTCCTCGGCCAGCTCACGGCGCTCAGCCCGGCGCTGGACCGGACCGCCGCCGACCTCGTGGTCCTCGCCCGGACCGCCGGCTACCTGCTCGTCCCGCTCGCCGGCTGGGCGATGGCCACCGCGCCCTGGGCGGTGACCCGGCCGGGCAGCCGCCCGACATCCCCGGCCACGCCGTGATAGTCGAGGTGGACACGGGGAGCCCGACCCCGCCGTACGACCAGATCCGCACTCAGGTCGCGCGGATGATCGCCACCGGCGTGCTGGCGCCGGGTACCCAGTTGCCGCCGATCCGGCAGCTCGCGGGCGACCTGGGGCTGGCCGCGAACACGGTCGCCCGGGCCTACCGCGAGCTGGAGTCCGAGGGGCTCGTGGTGAGCCGGGTGCGACACGGCACCACGGTGGCCAAGCAGCGCTCCCGGCTCCCGGCGGCCGAGGTGCGGCAGCGACTGGCCGAGGCGGCGCGGGCCTACGTCGCGTTCAGCCGCCAGCTCGGCGTGCCGGCCGAACAGGCCGAGGCGGCCGTACGAACGGAGCTGCACCGGTAGCCGCCCTGGGTCGACTTCTACACCGCGGCGGCCGACGATCCTGCGGTCGGGCCGTGGCTGATGTCCACTTCCCACGACTACGGCCGGCGCACGCTGACCTTGATGGCCCAGGCGCTCATGCCCAGCGGGGTGGCGACCGGCTCGGGCTGATGCCATCCGGAAAGTACTTGCCTTGTTGGAAAGCATCACAGTACTTTCCTGATAGGAAAGTACTGTCGGCGTACGCGAGGAGGACATCGTGAACGAGCCAATGCGTCCGGACGAGGCGGCGCGCGCACTGGATGAGATCGGCAGGCGGCAGGAGCAGGTCGTTGCCCAGGCCACGATTCCGGACTGGTTCTGGTGGGCCATCGCGGCCCTGATGGTGCTGCTCGCCGTCGTGGTCGACGACCGGCGACCGGTCGTGGTCGGCGCCGGCACCGCGGTATACGTGATCGGCATGATGCTTGCGGTCGGCCGGGTGGTCCTGGTGGGCCAGCGCCGGGCGCGGCTCCGCAACGAGCTGTTGGGCCCGTTGGGCGTCCTGGCGATACTCGGCCTCGTCGCGCTGGTCCTGGCCGTGTCGTTGCCGATCTCGTTCGCGCTGAAGGCGGCCGGATCGACGCATCCGGCGACAATCGGCGTCCTGGCGGGCGCCGTGGTCATGGTCGTGGGCGGCCCAGTGCTGCGCCGCTACCTGCACCGGGTGATGATGGCCAACCGGTCCGGCAGGGCGCGGTGACAAGGGCGCGGTTCGACGAGCTCATCCACGCCCCGACGCGGCTGTCGATCGTCGCCCTGCTGGCCGCGGCGGACCTGGCCGAGTTCAAGTTCATCCGCGACAGCGTCGGACTCACCGACTCGGCCCTGTCCAAGCAGCTGACCACGCTCGAGGACGCCGGGTACGTCGAGATCCGGAAGAGCTTCGTCGGCAAGCGGCCCCGTACCTCGGCCCGGCTGACCCGGGCCGGCCGCGCGGCCTTCGAGCAGCACGTCGCCGCGTTGCAGGAGATCGTCGCCAAGGCCGGCGCGACCGTCCTGCCGCAGTGAGCTCAGCGACGGCCGGAGTCGGCCGCTCCGCGCGGTTCCAGCCGGGCATCCGGCCCGGGGAAGACTGGCGAGCTGCCAGCTGGACGTGCCGGTCACCCTGACATCCCGCATACCAGACATAGCGGGCGCGATCGGGCCAGGTATCGCCCCAGGGCCGGTGGTGTCGGACTGTTTCGTGCCCCCGGTGGGATTCGAACCCACACTGAATGGATTTTGAGTCCATCGACTCTGCCGTTGGTCTACAGGGGCGGGAGTCGGTCTAGCCTACCTACTACGCTGATGGCGACGACAGCAAGTGTGAAGGTTGGGGTCCATGGGCGAGTCGGGGCAGACGGGCGCGACACGCCGTCGGGTGCTCATCGCGGAGGATGAGGCCCTCATCCGTCTTGATCTCGCCGAGATGCTGGTCGAGGAGGGGTACGACGTCGTCGGCGAGGCGGGTGACGGCGAGACGGCCGTCCGCCTGGCCGAGCAGGTCAAGCCGGACCTCGTCATCCTCGACATCAAGATGCCCATCATGGACGGGCTCGCCGCGGCGGAGAAGATCGCCGGCGGCCGGCTCGCCCCGGTCGTCATCCTGACCGCATTCAGCCAGCGCGACCTCGTCGAGCGGGCGCGGGCCGCGGGCGCCATGGCGTATCTCGTGAAGCCGTTCCAGAAGAGCGACCTGGTGCCGGCGATAGAGATCGCGTTGTCCCGGTTTGCGGAGATCGCGGCCCTGGAGGCCGAAGTGGCGACACTGGCCGAGCGGCTGGAGACGCGCAAGGCGGTCGAGCGCGCCAAGGGCCGGCTGATGAGCGCCTACGGGATGTCCGAGCCGCAGGCCTTCAAGTGGATCCAGCGCACCGCCATGGATCACCGGATGACGATGCGCGAGGTGGCGGATCGGATCATCATCGAGGCGCCCGACGGTCCCACGGGCACCGCCGGTGACACTGCTTAACATGCGCCCGTCGACCTGCGGCGCCACGGCACGTAACGGTTAGGTCAACCCGCCTGTCTGGGTCTTACGGTGAGCCGCGGACGTGGGATAACGTCCCCCGCCAGACCGGGAGTGCACGGTCTGTTCCCGCGTCTCCACCAGCCGGTCTGCCGACCCGCCGGTGGCGGCGGGTCAACCGGATGGAGGAGGGTTCGAAGCCGTGAGGCAACGACTCGTACGGATGCTGGGCGGAGTCGCGCTAGCCGCGGCCCTCGTGGGCAGCGCCGCCGGCTGTGGCGGCAGTGACGACAAAGCAAGCGGTGGCGGCGACAAGTGTGGCCTGAAGATTGCGTTCGTGGGTGCGCTGACCGGTGGTTCGGCGAACCTGGGCATCAACATCAGGAATGGCGCGCAGATGGCCATCGACGAGTACAACGCGGGCCACAAGGGCTGCGAGGTCACCTACGTACAGAAGGACTCGCAGGGCAAGGAGGACGTGGTCAGCCCGATCGCCAAGGAGCTGGTCAAGGACGACAAGATCATCGGCTCGGTCGGCCCGGCGTTCTCCGGTGAGACGCAGACCGCGATGCCGACGTACGAAGAGGCCAAGCTGCCGATGATCACGCCGTCGGCGACCCGCCCGAGCCTGAGCACGAACGGCTGGAAGATGTTCCACCGGGCCGTCGCCAACGACGACTCGCAGGGTCCGGCCGCGGCCAACTACATCAAGAGCGTCCTGAACGCCCAGAAGGTGTTCGTCATGGACGACCAGTCGGCGTACGGCACGGGGCTGGCCGACAACGTGAAGCGGGTCCTGGGCAGCCTGGTCGTGGACACCGACAAGGTGCAGAAGGACGTCACGAAGGACTTCTCCGGCTCGATCACCAAGATCCGCGCCAGCGGCGCGACCGTGGTGTTCTACGGCGGGTACTACCAGGAGGCCGGTCTGCTGGTCAAGCAGATGCGCGCCCAGGGTCTGAAGGACGTCGCCCTGGTCGCCGGCGACGGTGTCGCCGACGCCGGGCTCGCCGAGGTGGCCGGCAAGGAGAACGCGGCGGGCACCGTCGTGACCTGCCCGTGCGCCCCGGCCTCGGCCGCCAAGGGCAACTTCATCCCCTCGTACAAGGCGAAGTTCGGCCAGGACGCCGGTACGTACAGCGACGTGGGCTACGACGCCGCCAACATCTTCCTCAAGGGAATCGATGCCGGGAACACCACCCGGGACAAGATGAACACGTACCTCGGCACTGTCGACTACGAGGGTGTGGCCAACAAGTACAAGTTCACCGACAAGGGTGAGCTCGACCCGTCGCGGTTCATCGTGTGGGCGTTCAAGTTCGACGCCGCCGGCCAGCAGGTACCGGAGAAGGAGATTCCGAGGTCCTGACGCGACGGCCGCAACACGGCAGATCGCAGCTGACTGACGGTGCGGCCGGGAGTTCCGCTTCCGGCCGCACCGCCGTGTTCCGAACTGGAGCCCGATGTGAATGTCCACGCCTTTCTCCATAACTTCTGGGAGAACACGATCAGCGGGTTGGCGCAGGGGGCCATCTACGCGCTGTTCGCGCTCGGCTACACCCTCGTCTACGGCGTGCTTCGCCTGATCAACTTCGCGCACTCCGAGGTCTTCATGCTCGGCACCTTCGGCGCGATCATCACGTGGCAAGCGCTCGGCCTCGACCAGGACTCGCCCACGCCGTCATTCGGTCCGGTCGTGCTCTACCTGATCGTCGGGCTCGCCGGCGCGATGGTGTTCTCGGCGGTGACCGCCACGATCGTCGAGCGGGTGGCGTACCGGCCGCTGCGCAAGCGGAACGCCCCGGTCCTCGCCTTCCTCATCTCCGCCATCGGCGCCTCGGTCGTGCTGTCCGAGCTGGTCGGCGTGCTCAGCCGGCGCAAGCCGCGTGGGGTGCCCCGGCTGGTGCAACCGGAGGCGGTGTTCACCATCGGCGGCGCGGAGGTCACCAACCTGACGATCGGCATCCTGGTCGTCGCCTTCGGGCTGATGTTCGCGCTGGACAGGTTCATCAACCGCAGCCGGCTCGGTCGGGGGGTACGGGCCGTCGCCCAGGACCCGAACACCGCGGCACTGATGGGGGTGAACAAGGACCGGGTGATCATGCTGATCTTCATCCTCGGCGGGTTGATGGCCGGCGCGGCCGCGCTGCTCTACGATCTCAAGATCGGTGGGACCGACTTCTTCGCCGGGTTCGACCTGGGCATCAAGGCGTTCGCGGCCGCGGTACTCGGTGGCATCGGCAACCTTCGCGGCGCGCTGGTCGGCGGGCTCATCCTCGGCATCCTCGAGCCGTACACCTCGAGCCTGTTCGGTACCCAGTGGACGGCCGTCACAGCGTTCGTCGTGCTCATCATCATCCTGCTGTTCCGGCCGAACGGGATCCTGGGCGAGTCGCTAGGGAGGGCGCGGGCATGACCACTCTTAGCGAGCCCGTCAAGAGCGAGCCGGTAAGGACCCGCCAGAACCCGCTGCGCGGCCGGTGGTCGCGGTTGCCCAGGTCGGCCCGCTGGGCGGTCCTGGCCGGCGTGGTGGTGCTGGCCTACCTGCTGCCGATGGAGTGGCTGGAGCCGTACCTCGGGTTCATCCCGACCACCGAGACCGACTGGGCCAGCACGCTGGTCATCGTCGCGTACTACGTGCTGCTCGCGCTCGGCCTCAACGTCGTGGTCGGCTACGCCGGCCTGCTCGACCTCGGCTACGTGGGCTTCTTCGCGGTCGGCGCGTACACCGTCGCCGTCCTGACCTCGCCGGACAGCTCGCTGCACGCGAACTGGCCGGTGCTGGCCACGGTGCCGGTCGCGATCGTCATAACCATGATCTCCGGCGTCCTGCTCGGCTGGCCGACGTTGCGCCTGCGCGGGGACTACCTGGCGATCGTCACGCTGGGCTTCGCCGAGATCATCCGGGTCGCCGCGACCAGCGCACCGTTCCTGCGCGGGCAGACCGGGTTCACGGACGTACCGCACCCGCCGGGCAAGCTGCCGAACGGGGATCCACTGTTCGGGGTCATCGACTCCAAACCGTACTACTGGCTCGGGGTCACGCTGATCATCATCGTGATCCTGGGCGTACGCAATCTCGACCGCAGCCGGGTGGGCCGGGCGTGGAACGCGATCCGCGAGGACGAGGACGCCGCGGCGGCGATGGGCGTACCGACGTTCAAGTTCAAGCTCTGGGCCTTCGCCATCGGCGCCGCCGTCGGTGGTCTTTCCGGCGCGTACTTCGCCACCTACCAGCAGTTCGTGAACTCCAGTACGTTCGTGCTGTTCTTCTCGATCCTGGTACTGGCCGGCGTGATCATGGGTGGCTCGGGCAACATCCCGGGCGCCATCCTCGGCGGCGCACTCATCGCGTACCTTCCGGAGCGGCTGCGCGGCGTGAAGGCGCCCAGCTGGCTCGGCGTACAGGACCTGTACGAGTACCGGTTCCTGATGTTCGGGCTCGTGCTCATCCTCATCATGATCTTCCGGCCGGCCGGGATCATCCCGAGCCGGCGGCGGCGGATGGAGCTGGCGGATCGGGCCAAGGAGGTGACGGTCGGTGAGTAGCTCGTTCGAGCCGGACGTGGCCGCGAATGCGGTAGGCGACGGCATGGCACCTTCAGCCACCGTGGTGACCAGTGATGCGGCACCGGCTGCGGCCGCGGTACCGGAGCGGGAGAAGCTCCTCGAGGTCGAGCGCCTCACCCTGCGGTTCGGCGGCGTGGTCGCGCTGGACGACGTCTCGTTCGGCCTGTACCGCGGCGAGATCCTCGGCCTGATCGGACCGAACGGGGCCGGCAAGACGACGGCGTTCAACGCGATCACCGGCGTGTACCGGCCCACCTTCGGCGCCATCCGGTTCCAGGGTCATTCGCTGGTCGGGATGCAGAAGCACCAGATCACCAAGATCGGCATCGCGCGGACGTTCCAGAGCATCCGGCTCTTCCCGGAGATGACCGCGGTCGAGAACGTCATGGTGGGCGCGGACTCGCACCACCGGACCAGCGTGGTCGGCGCGCTGCTGCGGCTGCCCTCGCACTGGCGCGAGGAGCGGGCCGGCCAGGAGCAGGCCGGCGAGCTGCTGCGGTTCTGCGGGATCGAGGCACGCGCCGGCGAGGTCGCGCGCAACCTCTCGTACGGCGAGCAGCGCCGGCTGGAGATCGCTCGGGCGCTCGCCACCCGGCCGACCCTGCTCTGCCTGGACGAGCCGGCCGCCGGCTTCAACCCGGCGGAGAAGGAACTGCTGCTCCAGCTCATCCGGGACATCCGGGGCACCGGCGTGACCGTGCTGCTGATCGAGCACGACATGCGGCTGGTCATGGGGGTCACCGACCGGATCGTGGTACTGGAGTTCGGCAAGAAGATCGCGGACGGGACACCGGCCGTGGTCCGGGATGACCCGCGGGTGGTAGCGGCCTATCTGGGAGTGCCGACCGATGCTGCTTGAGATCTCCGATGTCAGCCTGCTCTACGGGCGCATCCAGGCGCTGCACGGGATCAGCCTCGGCGTCGACGAAGGGGAGATCGTCGCATTGATCGGCGCGAACGGCGCCGGCAAGTCGACCACCATGCGGGCGATCTCCGGCATCCGGCCGGTCGCGAGCGGCCGGATCCGGTTCAACGGCGACGACATCACCAAGCTGCGCGCCGACCTGCGGGTCGTCCGTGGGCTGTGCCAGGCGCCCGAGGGCCGGGGCATCTTCCCCGGCATGACGGTCCTGGAGAACCTGGAGATGGGCGCGTACACCCGCCGCGACCGGGCCGGCATCGCGGCCGACCTGGAGCGGGTGTTCGGCTTGTTCCCGCGCCTGGCCGAGCGGCGTAAGCAGGTCGGCGGCACGCTGTCCGGCGGTGAGCAGCAGATGCTCACGATCGGCCGGGCCCTGATGAGCCAGCCGAAGCTGCTCCTGCTCGACGAGCCGTCGATGGGCCTGGCCCCGATGCTCATCCAGCAGATCTTCTCGATCATCTCGGAGATCAACTCACAGGGCACGACCATCCTGCTGGTCGAGCAGAACGCCCAGCAGGCATTGGCCCGCGCCGACCGGGGGTACGTCCTGGAGACCGGCCGGATCGTCAAGTCCGGTACCGGTACCGAGCTGCTGCACGATCCGGCGGTCAAGGAGGCGTACCTGGGCGTTGCGTAGCCGGCCCGACCCAACTAACGGAGGATTGCTGATGTTCACCAAGACCACTCGCGGTCGGGCCGGCCTGGCCGTCGCCGGCGCCGTCGCGATCGCGTTCTCGCTGGCCGCGTGCGGGGAGAAGAAGAACGAGTCGCCCGGCGGCACCAACCCGACGACGGCGGTGGACGCCGCTCTCGCCGCCAAGGTGCCGGCCGCGATCAAGTCGGACGGCAAGATCCTGGTGGGTACGGACTCCACGTACGCACCGGCCGAGTTCATCGACAACGACGGGAAGACCGTCGTCGGCTTCGACGTCGACCTGTTCAAGGCGGTCGCGGCCAAGCTCGGCCTGCAGACCGAGTTCCAGTCGGCACAGTTCGGCGACATCATCCCGGGCGTGACCCAGGGCAACAAGTACGAGATCGGCGTCTCCTCGTTCACCATCAATACCGAACGCAAGGGCCAGTCGCTGATGATCAGCTACTTCAAGGCCGGTACCCAGTGGTTGGTCAAGAAGGGCAACCCATCCGGCATCGCCATCGACAACGCGTGCGGCAAGAAGGTCGCCGTGCAGAAGGACACCGTGCAGGTGGACGACATCAACGCCCGGTCGAAGGCCTGCACGGACGCCGGCAAGCCCGCGGTCACCGTCGAGCAGTTCCCGGGCCAGGACACCGCGACCGCCGCGGTGGCGTCCGGCAAGGACGATGCGATGCTGGCCGACTCGCCGGTGGGCGCCTACGCGGTCAAGCAGTCCACCGGCGGCCTGGAGCTGCTGGGCGACGTGTACGACTCGGCGCCGTACGGCTTCGTGGTGGGCAAGGACCAGCAGGCGTTCGCCGAGGCGATCCGGGACGCGGTGAAGGCACTGATCGCCGACGGTACCTACCGCACGATCCTCGACAAGTGGGGCGTCAGCGGCGGTGCGATCACCGATCCGGCGATCAACCCCTGACCCGATGACCGCGGAGAAAGTCGCCGAGCGGGTACGGCCGGAGCCGATCAGGGCCGTACCCGTCCGGCACCCCGGCCGATGGGTCGCGGTGGCGGTCCTGGCCGTCCTGGTCGCGATGTTCGCGCACCTCCTGGCCACGAACGACGCGTTCAAGTGGTCGTTCATGGTCGACAACATGTTCCGGCCGCCCGTCGTGGAGGGCGTGCGCGGCACGCTCGTGATGACGGTCGCCGCCATGATCTTCGGCGTGGTCTTCGGCGTGGTCGTCGCGATCATGCGACTGTCCACCAACCCGATCCTCAAGAGCATCGCTTGGGTCTACACCTGGTTCTTCCGGGCGATACCGCGGCTCGTGCTGCTCGCCGCATTCGGCAACCTCGGCATCCTCTGGTCCCGGCTGGAGCTCGGCGTCCCGTTCGACACCGAGATCGGCAAGCTCTTCGGCATCGCCGACGTGCAGCTGCGGTTCTGGGGCATCTCGACGCGCGACCTACTGGTCGGCTTCGTGGTGGGCCTGCTCGGGCTCGGCCTGTCCGAGGCGGCGTACATGGCCGAGATCGTGCGCGCCGGCATCCAGTCGGTGGATCCCGGGCAGGCTGAGGCGTCGGCGGCGCTGGGCATGAACCGCGGCCAGATCCTGCGCCGGATCGTCCTGCCGCAGGCGATGCGGGTGATCATCCCGCCGACCGGCAACGAGACGATCGCGATGCTCAAGGACACCTCGTTGCTGATCTACGTACCGGTGACGGCCGAGCTGTTCTTCCGGCTCGACGGGATCGGCAAGCGCACGTTCCTGCCCTTTCCGATGTACGTCGCGGCCACGCTCTGGTACCTGTTCCTCACGAGCATCCTGCTGGTCGGCCAGTTCTACCTGGAGCGGTACTTCTCCCGCGGGTACGGCCAGGGGCAGCGGGCGACCATGCGGCTGCGCGGCCTGCGGGCGGAACAGGGCGGCCTGCGACCGGACCCCGGCGGTGCGCCGTGACGGCGACCGAGATGGTACGGGCGGAGAACGTCCACAAGTCCTTCGGTCACCTCGAGGTGCTGCGCGGTATCGATCTGGCCGTGGCGACCGGCCAGGTGTGCTGCGTGATCGGGCCGTCCGGATCGGGCAAGTCGACGTTCCTGCGCTGCATCAACCACCTGGAGAAGGTCAGTGCCGGCCGGATCTGGGTGGACGGCGAGCTCGTCGGGTACCGCGAGCGGGCCGGCAAGCTGCACGAGCTGCGCGAGCGCGAGGTGGCCGAGCAGCGGAGCCGGGTCGGCATGGTGTTCCAGCGGTTCAACCTGTTCCCGCACAAGACCGCGGTGGAGAACGTGGCGGAAGCGCCGGTCTGCGTACAGCACGAACCGCGCAGCGCGGCCCGGGCCCGGGCGGCCGAGCTGCTCGACCGGGTCGGGTTGGCCGACAAGCTCAGCACGTACCCCGGCCAGCTCTCCGGCGGCCAGCAGCAGCGGGTGGCGATCGCCCGGGCGCTCGCGATGAAGCCGAAGGTGATGCTCTTCGACGAGCCCACCAGCGCGCTGGACCCGGAGCTGGTCGGCGAGGTCCTCGACGTGATGAAGGACCTGGCCCGGGACGGCATGACGATGATCGTGGTGACCCACGAGATCGGTTTCGCCCGCGAGGTCGGGGACCTGCTGGTGTTCATGGACGAAGGCGTCATCGTCGAGTCCGGCGAGCCTCGGGACGTCATCGCCAACCCGCAGCACAACCGTACGAAGGCCTTCCTTGCCAAGGTCCTGTGACGACGGTCAGCGCTTGACGGCCACGCCGGCGTAGCTGGGTACGAGGTCGGCCGCGACGACGAGGTCACCCGGTTCGGGGCGCCAGTCGGCCGGGTCGACCAGGCCCGGCTCGACGAGGTCCCACCCGGCGAAGAACGCCGCGATCTCGTCGTACGTACGCAGCGCGACCGGGTTGGCCCGCTGGTACCGCTCGGCCACCTGCTGCTGCTCGGGGGTCAGCTCGGCCGGCTTCGCGACCTGCGAGATGGTCAGGTAGCTGCCGGCCGGTAGGCCGTCCCGGAACCGGCCGACGATGCGACCCGGTCCGGCCTCGTCCGGGATGAAATGCAGCAGCCCGACGAGCAGCACGGCGACCGGCCGCCGGAGGTCGAGCATCCCGGTGACGATCGGGTCGGCCAGGATGGCGTCCGGGTCGCGGGCGTCCGCCTGCAACACCGCCACCCCCTCGTTGCCGGCGACGATGGCCCGGCTGTGCGCGATCGCCACCGGCTCGATGTCCACGTACACCACCCGGGCGTCCGGCGCCGCCCGCTGGGTGATTTCGTGCACGTTGCCGACGGTCGGTACCCCGGACCCGATGTCCAGGAACTGCCGGATGCCGATCCCCGCCAGGTACTCGACGGCCCGGCGCAGGAACGCGCGGTTCGCGTGCGCGGTCGGCCGGATCTGCGGTGCGACGGCCAGGACCTGGTCGGCCAGCTCCCGGTCCACCGCGAAGTTGTGGGAACCGCCCAGCAGGTAGTCGTAGATGCGGGCCGGGCTAGGTCGGTCCAGATCCACCTCGGGTGGCGCCCACGTCGGCCGGTCCACCGTTGCCTCCTCGGGTCCGCGATCGTTGCCCGCCCCCAAGGGCAGCTCGACTGTACGGCCTGCGGGCCGCCCGCGCGGTGCCGGAAGTGTCGGGGGAGCGGACTAGAGTCGCTGGTGGGTATGCGAACGAAAGGCATCATCGTGACAGCGTCATCGGCACCACGGCTGCTCCTGCTCGATGGGCACTCGCTTGCCTACCGGGCGTTCTTCGCGCTCCCGGTGGAGAACTTCTCGACCACCACCGGCCAGCCGACCAACGCCGTCTACGGTTTCACGTCGATGCTGATCAACGTGCTGCGGGACGAGCAGCCGACCCACGTCGCGGTGGCCTTCGACGTGTCCCGCCGCTCTTTCCGCACCGAGGCGTACGCCGACTACAAGGCGCACCGGACCGAGTCCCCGCGCGACTTCAACGGCCAGGTCAGCCTGATCCAGGAGGTGCTGGGTGCGCTGCGCATCCCGGTCGTCCAGCAGGAGGGCTTCGAGGCCGACGACGTGATCGCCACGCTCGCCTGCCGGGCCCGCGACGAGGGCATGGATGTGCTCGTGGTCACCGGTGACCGGGACATCTTCCAGCTCGTCGACGAGCGGATAACGGCGCTCTACGCCATTCGCGGCGTGTCCGAGCTGGCCCGCATGGACCCGGCCGCGGTCGTCGCGCGGTACGGTGTCGGTCCCGGGCGCTACCGTGACCTGGCCGCCCTGGTGGGCGAGTCGAGCGACAACCTGCCGGGCGTGCCCGGGGTGGGGCCGAAGACCGCGGCCAAGTGGATCACCACCTACGGCTCGCTGGACGAGATCGTCGCCCGGGTGGACGAGATCAAGGGCAAGGTCGGCGACAGCCTGCGCGCGAACCTGGCCGGCGTGCTGCGTAACTACCAGATCAACCGGCTCATCGACGACATGGAGCTGCCGGTCGACCCGGCCGACCTGATGTGGCGCGGCTGGGACCGGGAAGAGGTGCACCGGGTCTTCGACACGCTGCAGTTCCGGGTGCTGCGCGACCGGCTCTATCAATACCTGGAGGCGGTCGAGCCGGAGGCCGAGGCGGGGTTCGACCTGGCCGGTTCGGTGCTCGCGGCGCCCGGCGAGGTGGCCCGCTGGCTCGGCAGCCGCGCACCGGCCGGCGAGCCCGTCGGGGTCGCGGCGGCCGGGACGTTCGGCCGGGGCACCGGTACGCTCACCGGGGTCGCCGTCGCCACCAAGGACGGCGCCGCGGCCTGGTTCGACCCGGCCAAGCTCGACGCCGTGGACGAGGCGGAGGTGGCGGCCTGGCTCGCCGACCCGGACCGGCCGAAGGTGCTGCACGACGCCAAGCCGGTCCTGCTCGCCTTCGCCGCGCACGGCTGGGAACTGCGCGGGATCGGGTGCGACACCGCGCTCGCCGCCTATCTCGCCAAGCCCGACCAGCGCTCGTACGACCTCGTTGACCTGGCGCTGCGCTACCTGCACCGCGAGCTGCGGGTCGACAACCCCGACGACGGTCAGCTCGCGCTCGACGGACTCGGCCCGACCGACGACGCCGACCAGCAGTTGATGCTCCGCGCCCGCGCCACGCTCGACCTCGCCGACGCCGTCGCGGCCGAGCTCGCCCGGGACGGCGACACCTCCAACCGGCTGCTGCGCGAGGTGGAGCTGCCACTGGTCGACGTGCTGGCGCGCATGGAGCGGGCCGGCATCGCCGCCGACACCGAGTACCTGTCCGAGCTGGAGGCGCACTTCGCGGGCGAGGTCAAGGCGGCCGCGCAGGCGGCGTACTCGGTCGTGGGCCGCGAGTTCAACCTCGGGTCGCCCAAGCAGTTGCAGGAGATCCTGTTCACCGAGCTCGCCCTGCCGAAGACCAAGCGCATCAAGACGGGCTACACCACCGACGCCGATGCGCTGCAGTGGCTCTACGTGCAGACCGAGCACCCGCTGCTACAGCACCTGCTGCGTCACCGGGACGTCGCGCGGCTCAAGTCCACTGTGGACGGCCTGCTGAAGTCGGTGAGCGAGGACGGCCGGATCCACACGACGTTCAACCAGATGGTCGCGGCCACCGGACGGCTCTCGTCCACCGACCCCAACCTGCAGAACATCCCGATCCGCACCGAGGAGGGCCGGCGGATCCGGCGCGCCTTCATCGTGGGCGAGGAGTTCGACTGCCTGCTGACCGCCGACTACAGCCAGATCGAGATGCGCATCATGGCGCACCTGTCCGCCGACGAGGCGCTGATCGAGGCGTTCCGGTCCGGCTTCGACTTCCACGCGGCGACCGCCTCCTCGGTGTTCGACATCCCGATCGGGGACATCAACGCCGACCACCGGCGCAAGGTCAAGGCGATGAACTTCGGCCTGGCGTACGGGCTGTCCGCCTACGGGTTGTCCCAGCAGCTCGGCATCAGCACCGAGGAGGCCCGGTCGCTGATGCTCGAGTACTTCGAGCGGTTCGGTGGGGTCCGCAGCTACCTTCAGCAGGTCGTCGACCGGGCCCGCATGGAGGGGCACACGCAGACCCTCCTCGGCCGGCGGCGGTACCTGCCGGACCTCACCTCGGACAACCGGCAGCGCCGGGAGATGGCCGAGCGGATGGCGCTCAACGCACCGATGCAAGGCTCGGCGGCCGACATCATCAAGGTGGCCATGCTGCGCATCGACAAGGCGCTGCGAGCCGCCCGGCTGCGGTCGCGCATGCTGTTGCAGGTGCACGACGAGCTGGTGTTCGAGGTCGCCGAGGGCGAGCGGGAGGCGGTCGAGGAGCTGGTCCGCCGCGAGATGGGCGGGGCCCACCCGCTGTCGGTGCCGCTGGAGGTCTCGGTCGGCGTGGGCCGCGACTGGGGCGCCGCCGACCACTGAGCCGCCACAGGAGTCGACGGCGCCGGTAACCGATTGCCCGGCCCGCACAGTGGAGGCGAGGATCGACCGATGCACGTCGACATCGTCGAGTACTACCGGCAGATGGGCGAGGCCACCCGGCTACAGGGCCCCGAGGGCCGGCTCGAGTTCCTTCGTACGTGGGACATCCTGACCCGGGTCCTGCCGGCCGCACCGGCGGCAGTCCTCGACGTCGGCGGGGCGACGGGCGTCTACGCCGGGCCGCTCGCCGAGGCCGGGTACGCGGTGCACGTCGTCGATCCGGTGCCCGAGCACATCGGGGCCGCGGCGACGGTCCCCGGGGTGACGGCAACGCTCGGCGATGCCCGTGAGCTTTCCGAGGCCGACGGGTCGTACGACGCCGTCCTGCTGCTGGGGCCGCTCTACCACCTGCTCGACCGCGCCGAGCGGGTCGCCGCATGGCGTGAGGCGGGCCGGGTCGTACGGCCGGGTGGCCCCGTCGTGGCGTCCACGATCAGCCGGTTCGCGTCGATGTTCGACGGGTTCCTCCAAGGGTTCCACGCCGACCCCGCCTTCCGGGCCGTGGTCGAGCGGGATCTGGCGACGGGAGAGCACCGGCCGCCCACCATGCGCCAGTACTTCACGGTCTCGTACTTCCACCACCCGGACGAGCTGCCGGCCGAGGTTGCCGACGCCGGGCTCCGGCTGGACCGCGTGGTGACCGTGGAAGGTCCACTGTGGATGATGGCACACCGGGCCGAGCTGGTCGCCGAGCCGGCCCTGGTGCTCGAGATGCTCCGTCGGGTCGAGGCGGAGCCGAGCATCCTGGGCGCGAGCGCCCACCTGCTGACCGTCGCGCGGCGGCCGGCATGACGGCCGGGGCGCCGCGCCCGGCGGCCGACCGGGCGGACGCGGCGACGGTGCTCGACCCGGACAGCTACGTCCGCGGCGTGCCCTACGAGGCGTTCGCGCGGCTCCGGGCGGCCGCACCGGTCAGCTGGGTCGACGAACCCGAGGGCCCTGGATTCTGGGGCGTCTGGCGGTACCCGGCGGTCCGCCACGTGCTGCGTAGGCCACAGCTGTTCAGCTCGCACCTCGGCGCCACCCAGATTCGGGATCCGGCGACCCCGGGCGATCTCGAGTACGTCCGCCGGTCGATGCTCAACATGGACCCACCCGGGCACACCCGGCTGCGCCGGTTGCTCGCCGGCGCGTTCACCCCACGCGCGGTCGCCGCGCTGGAGGCACGGATCGGGGCGTACGCCGCCCGGCTCGTGGCGGGCATGGGCGCCGAGTGCGACTTCGCGACCGTCGCCGCCGACCTTCCACTGTGGACGCTGGCGGACCTGCTCGGCGTCCCGGAGTCCGACCGGTACCTGCTCTTCGACTGGGCAAGCCGGGTGATCGGGTACCAGGATCCCGAGTACGCCACGATCGACACGGCCGACCGGGCCGCGGTGACCCCGATGGCCCGGGCCGCACTCGCCGTACGGCCGGCGCCCGGCCCGGACGGCCGCATGCCCGATCCCCGTAGTCGCGCGGGGATCCCCGACCTGTACGGGTACGCCCACGAGCTGGCCGCCGAGAAGCGCCGCCGGCCCGGCGACGACATCATGTCCGCCCTGCTGGCCCAGGTGGACGGCGGCGGTTCGGTCACGGTCGACGAGTTCGAGAACCTGTTCTGGCTGTTCTCGGTGGCCGGCAACGAGACGTTGCGCAACGGCATCCCGGGTGGGCTGGCCGCCCTGGTCGACCATCCCGCCCAGTGGCACCGCCTCGCCGCGGACCGGTCGCTGCTGCCGCGTGCGGTCGACGAGATGCTGCGCTGGTGGACTCCGGTCGTCCACTTCAGACGGACGGCGGCCACCGGAACGACCTTGTCCGGTGTGGATATCGCGGCCGGCGACAAGGTCGTGGTCTTCTTCGCGAGCGCCAACCGCGATCCGGCCCGGTTTCCCGAGCCGGATGCGTTCGACGCCGGCCGGACTCCGAACGACCATCTCGCGTTCGGCCACGGTCCGCACTTCTGCCTCGGCGCCCAGCTGGGTCGGGCGCAGCTGCGGGCCATCTTCGGCGCGCTGCTGGACCGGTTCGGCGCCCGTGCGCCGCAGCCGGCCGGTCCGGTCGTCCGGCTGCGCTCGACGTTCCAGAACGGCGTCAAGCACCTACCGGTCCGGTGGCCGGCGCGGCCGGAGTGATGGGTCGGGACCGGCCGGGGACCGGTCAGCCGGCCTGGGCCGGCTTGACCGCCCGGATGATCGCCGAGTGCAGGCCGTCCGCCACCGAGGTCGTGAACTCCACGTCGATGTCGGTGAAGCCGGCCGAAAGCAGGCCGTCGACGTACTCGGCCCGCGACAGCGCACCGGCCACGCAGCCGGCCCAGTCGCCGCGCGCGGCTCGGTCGGCCGGCGTCAGCCGATCCTCGGCGACCACGTCCGAGACGCCGATCCGGCCGCCCGGCCGCAGTACCCGGAAGATCTCGGCGAAGACCGCCGGCTTGTCGGCGGACAGGTTGATGACGCAGTTGGAGATCACCACGTCGACGCTGGCGCCCGGCAGCGGGATGTCCTCGATGTGACCGCGCAGGAACTCGACGTTGCCCGCGCCGGCCTCGGCCGCGTTGCGCCGGGCCAGGTCCAGCATCTCGTCGGTCATGTCGAGGCCGTACGCCCGCCCGGTCGGCCCGACCCGCCGGGCGGACAGCAGGACGTCGATCCCGCCGCCCGAGCCGAGGTCGAGCACGGTCTCGCCGGTGCGGAGGTCGGCCACCAGCAACGGGTTGCCGCAGCCGAGGCTCGCGTCGAGCGCGGCCTGCGGCAGCAGCGCGCGGTCGGTGACCGGGTACAGCGTGGCGCCGAACGAGTCGCCGTCGTCGGGCCCGCATTCGCTGCCGCCACAGCACGCGGTCGTGCCCTGGGCGACCGCCGTGGCCGCCGCGGCGTAGCGCGCCCGGACGTCCTCGCGAATGTCACCGCTCATCGTTCCTCCTGGTTAGACGAATCTCTAAACAACAACCCGAGTTTGGCATCTGCTTAGACACCTGTCAACCTAGAGCCATGTCTAAGCAGCAGTGCTGCCGGCCCCTGGTGCGAGCGCAGCTGACCGGCTGGCGACCGTACTGCGCACCGACGGCGAGTTGACCCCGGCATGACGCCCGAGGTGCTGTTCATGTGCGTCCACAACGCCGGGCGCTCACAACTGGCCGCGGCGCTGCTCGACCACCACGCCCGGGGCCGGGTCGTCGTCCGGTCGGCCGGCTCCGCCCCGGCGGCGCAGCTGAACCCGGCCGTCGTCGAGGTGCTCGCCGAACTGGGCATCGACCTCGCCGGAGCCGCCCCGAAACCGCTGGCCGACGACGCGGTACGGGCAAGCGACGTCGTCGTCTCGATGGGTTGCGGCGACGCCTGTCCGGTGTTTCCCGGCAAGCGATACCTCACGTGGGAGCTCGACGACCCGGCGGGCCGGAGCCTGGCCGAGGTACGGGTGATCCGCGATGAGATCGACCGCCGGGTACGCGCTCTCCTGTGCGAGCTGACCGTGGCCATCCGCCCGATGGTGCCGGCGGATGCGGACCCGGTCCTCGCCATCTACGCGGCCGGCATAGCCACCGGAGACGCGACCTTCGAGACCGCGCCGCCGGACTGGGCCGGGTTCGACGCGAGCCGGCTGCCGGCGTACCGGTTCGTGGCCGTGGACCGGTCGACCGGCGCGGTACTCGGTTGGGGCGCCCTGTCGCCGGTCTCGCACCGGTGCGTCTACCAGGGCGTTGCGGAGCACTCGATATACGTGCACCCCGATGCGTGGGGCCGCGGGATCGGCGCCGCGCTGCTGTCCACGCTGATCGACGAGACCGAGACCGGCGGCATCTGGACCCTGCAGAGCGGCATCTTCCCGGAGAACGCGGCGAGCGTTGCGCTGCACCTGAAGCTCGGCTTCCGGGTGGTCGGCCGGCGCGAGCGGCTCGGTCGCCATCACGGCCGGTGGCGCGACGTCCTGCTCCTGGAACGGCGCAGCCCGACCCTCGACTGAGCCGGGTACCGGCTATCCGGCCGGCTTGTGGCTGACGAAGATCGCGGTACCGGGAAAGATCCGGCCGCGCAGCGGGCTCCACTGACCCCAGATCCGTTCGTGCCCCGCGGGCCACTCGGGCTCGACGAGGTCGTCCACCACGAACCCGGCGCCGACCAGCTCCCGGATCCGGTCGCCCAGCGTGCGGTGGTGCTCGACGTACGTGGGAACGCCGCCGTCGGACTCTACGTACGGCGCCCGGTCGAAGTACGAGTGGACGGCCACCAGCCCGCCGTCCCCCGGGTCGTCCAGGAAGATCCAGCGCATCGGATGGGTGACCGCGAACACCCACCGGCCGCCCGGCCGCAGCACCCGGAACACCTCGCGCATCACGCCGGCCGAGTCGTCCACGAACGGTACGGCGCCGAACGCGGTCGTCGCGAGGTCGAACGAGCCGTCCCCGAACGGCAGCGTCAGCGCATCCGCCTGCACCAGTGGTACCCGTACCCCCGAGCGGACGGACCCGGCCACGGCCTGCCGCAACATGCCGGCGGACAGGTCGAGGCCGACCGCGGTTGCGCCCTGCGTGACGAGCCAGCGCGCGGCGGCGGCCGCGCCACAGCCGACCTCGAGCACCCGGCGTCCGCGCACGTCGCCGAGCAGCCGCGCCTGCGACTCGCGCAGCCCCTCCGGGCACCACACGAACTCGGCGTCGCCCAGGAATGCGCCATGCTCCGCCTGGTAACTTTCGGCGTCCGCGTCCCACCAGCACCGGCTGGCACGCCGGTTCTCGTTCCGGCTCACCGGCCGGCGGGTAACCTCGGTCACCGGCATACGGTACCGGTGTGATCCGACCGACAATGCGGGCGCATGAGACAGTCCGGGTCGGGAGGGCTTGCACCGTGTGGTAATGCGCACGGTAAGCTGTTCGATGCACTCGCAGACTCGCGCGCCTCGGCAGGGAGCAGGTCCGCGGTCGCCACACTTCCAGTAATCTCCCCCAAAGTCGGATTCCTGGAGTGCGCCCGGCGACAGGTTGGCGGGAGCAACCCACAGGTCACCACGACACCATCCGACCGGAGCAACAGCCCACATGACGAGCAGCATCGAGGCCACCTCGAGCGCCACCGCACCGAACACCGCCGCCGGCGGTCCAAGGGTCACTGTCGACGACCTCGGCACCGAGGAAGCCTTCCTCGCGGCGATCGACGAGACCATCAAGTATTTCAACGACGGCGACATTGTCGAAGGCACCGTCGTCAAGGTCGATCGGGACGAGGTCCTGCTCGACATCGGCTACAAGACCGAGGGCGTCATCCCCTCGCGCGAGTTG
>JAEHDK010000097.1 GCA_016880465.1 Micromonosporaceae bacterium | reverse complement strand
TCCAGCCGGAGCTGGATCGTCGCGTCGTGCCCGAAGTACGTGACGTCGACGACCCGGGCCGGTACGCCGTCCTGCGCATCGAGCCGGATCTGCTCCGGCCGGATGAGCACCTGCGCCTCGCCCTGTACGGACGTGGTCGGCACGGCGACGGCACCCAGCGCGCAGCGCGCGACCTCACCGTCCACAATGGCCGGCAGGACCACGGCGGCGCCGACAAAGGAGGCGATCGTGGGATCGGCCGGGTACCCGTACACGGTCTCCGGCGCGCCGACCTGCACGAGCCGCCCCGCCCGCATGACGGCGACCTGGTCGGCGAGGGACAGCGCCTCGTTCTGGTCGTGGGTGACCAGCACCCCGGTCGCGCCGGCGGAACGGAGCGCGCGCACCACCGCGCGCCCGGTGGCCAGCCGCAGCCCCGCGTCCAGCGATGAGAACGGCTCGTCGAGCAGCACGATCGAGGGCCGCGGTGCCAGCGCGCGGGCGAGCGCGACGCGTTGCTGCTGGCCGCCCGACAGCTCGTGCGGGTACCGCCGGCTCAGCGCCGCGTCGAGCCCCACGAGATCGAGCAGTTCGCCGAGGTACGCCCGGGACCGCCGGGACGAGCGCGGGAGGCCGAACATGATGTTCGCGGCGACATCGAGGTGCGGGAAGAGCGCGCCCTCCTGCGGTACGTAGCCGACCCCGCGGCGCTGCGGGGGGATCGCCGTACCCGGGCCGGAGACCTGCCGGCCGCCGAGGGTGATCGTGCCGCGGTCAGGTGACACGAAGCCGGCGATCAGCCGCAGCAGCGTGGTCTTGCCGCAGCCGGACGGGCCGAGTACCGCGGTGAGGCTCTCGTCGGGCACGTCCAGGTCCACCCCGGCCAGCGCCTCGACGGTGCCGTACCGCTTCGCGACGCCCCGTACGGTCAGGGCCGTCACGGGTGCCTTCTCGGCCGTCGGGTGAGCAGGTAGGTCGCCGGCGCCGAGATCAGCACCATCAGGCCGGCATAGGGGGCCGCCGCGCCGTAGTCCACGTCGCGCGTGTGGTTCCAGAACTCGGTCGCCAGGGTCTGCGTACCGGTCGGGGCGAGCAGCAGCGTCGCGGTCAGCTCGGTGGCCACGGCCAGGAACACCAGCGCGGCTCCGGCGCCGATGCCGGGGGCGATCAACGGCAGCGTGACGCGGCGCAGCGTACCCAGCGCCCGGGCGCCGAGACCCTGAGCCACCTCGCCGAGTATGGGCGGCGCCTGCGCGATCGCGGCGCGGGCGGCCACCATCACGCGCGGCAGGAAGAGGATGGCGTACGCGAGGACCAGCAGACCCGTCGTCTGGTACACGGGCTGCGCGAACCGGATCGACACGGTGATCAACGCCAGCGCGACGACGATCCCGGGCAACGCGTTGGCCACGTACGTACTGCGCTCCAGCGCGGTACTCAGCCGGCCCCGGTACCGGACCGACAACCAGGCCACCGGCAGCGCGAGCACGGTGGTCAGCAGGGCCGCCGCCAGCCCGAGCCCGAGCGACGTACCCGCCGCGGTGGCGAGAGTGGCCAGCGGGAACGCGGTCGAGGCGCCCACCACGAGCCAGTGCCCGAGGCTGGCCAGCGGTACGCCGAGCGCGAGCACGACCACCGCGGCGACCCCCGCAAGCACCGGTACGGTCAGCCGGCGCAGCCGTACCGGCTCGGCAGGCCGGGCCACACCCCGGCCGAGCCGCGCGTACCGGTGCCGGCCCCGCAGCCCCAGCTCACCCGCGAGCAACAGCGCGCAGCACACCACGAGCACGCCGGCCAGCATGTTGGCCGCCGGACCGTTGAACGCCGAGCGGTACTGGTCGTAGATCGCCGTGGTGAACGTCGGGTACCGCAGCATCTGCAGCGCCCCGAACTCGGCGAGCAGGTGCAGGCCGACCAGCAGGGCGCCGCCCAGTACGGCCGGGCGAAGCTGGGGCAGGACCACACGGCCGAACGTACGCCACCGGCCGAACCCGAGCGCCGCGGCGGTCTCCTCGAGCGCCGGGTCGAGCCCGCGCAGGGTGGCCGCCACCGGCAGGTAGACGAGCGGGTAGTAGGACAGCGTGACGATCAGCAGGGCGCCGGCGTACCCCTCCACCCGGGCGGTCAGCGAGACCCAGCCGAAGCTGGTCACGAACGCCGGCACCGCGAGCGGCGCGGCGAGCAGCACGTGCCAGCCCCGCCGGCCCGGCAGCGCGGTGCGCTCGACGAGCCAGGCGGCCGCCGTACCGAGGACCGCACACAGCGCCATGCAGGCCAGCGTGAGGCGCGCGGTGTTGCCGAGCAGCTCGCCGACCCGCGGCCGGACCACGAGCCGCCAAGCCTCGGCGCCACCGATGCTGATCGTGTACCAGACGACGAACAGCAGCGGTATCGAGGCGACGAGCGCGACGAGCGCGCACGACGCGAGCAGCAGGGGCGGGTACGCCGGAACCCGGCGGCCAACCCCCGCGCGAAGCTGCAGCGTACGACTGGTCAGAGCAGGCCCGCCTGCTGCATCAGCTCGACCACCTTCGGTCCGTTCAATGTGGACAGTTCGACGTCCGGCGGGCTCAGCTCGGTCAGCGGCTTGAGCGTCGCGTTCGTCGGTACCTCGGCGGAGATCGAGTACTCCATCGCGTCGCTCTGCGCCAGCACCTGCTGCCCGGCCTTGCCCGTGAGGAACTTCACCAGCGCCTGCGCCTGCGCCTTGTGCCTGCTCGACTTCAGGACGCCGGCGCCGGACACGCCGACGAACGCGCCGGGGTCCTTGTTGCCGAAGAAGTGCAGCTCGACGTTGCCGCTGTTGGCGCCCGACTCGGCCCGATCCTGGTACCAGTAGTAGTGGTAGATGACCGCACCCTTGATCTCACCGGCGTTGACCGCGCGCATCGCCGCGCCGTTACCCTGGTAGATCTTGGCGTTCGCCTTCAGGCCGCTGAGCCACTCGGCGGTCGCGGCCTCGCCGTTGAGCGCCAGTACGGCGCTGACGATCGCCTGGAAGTCCGCGCCCGCGGCCGCGATGCCGAATGCGCCCTTCCACTGCGGCTGCGCCAGGTCCATGATCGAGGCCGGCAGCTGCCCGGCCGTGAGCTGCTTGGCGTTGTACGCGAACACGGTCGACCGGGCCGCAAAGCCGATCCAGTGCCCGTTCGACGGCTGGTACTGCTTGCCCAGCTGGGCCAGCGTGGCGGCATCGAGAGCGGCGAACCCACCCTTGCTGTCGACCAGCGTCATGGCGGGCGAGTTCTCGGTGACGAACACGTCGGCCGGTGACGCGGAACCCTCCTGGATGATCTGGTTGGCCATCTCCGGGTCCTCGCCGTTACGCATCTCGACCTTGATGCCGGTCTCCTTGGTGAACGCGTCGACCATGAGCTTCATCAGGTCCTCGTGCTGGGCGTTGTACAGCGTGATCGTGGCCTTCGCCGAGGCTGGGCCAAAGTCGCCGGAGCCGCCGCAGGCGGCTGCGGTGAGCAGCGCTAGGCTGAGCGCGCCCGCCGCGAGTAACCGTCGTCTGCCCATCTACCTGCCGTCCTGTCTTTAGGTGAGCCTTACCTAAGCAAGGGCAGGCTAACCAGACCGCGCGCGGTTGTCCAGTGCTACGGGGAAAGATCACCGCACTCGGCCACGCGGCATGAGTCTGGTGGCCGGCAGCGGCGGCGCCGGCAGCGCGCGGCCCTCGTACTCAGGCACGGTGCCGAACCGGCGGCCGGCCTCCCAGTCGTTCCGGGCCGCCACGATCTCGTCGTGGCTGCGGGCCACGAAGTTCCACCACATCACGATCTCCTCGGCGAACGGTTCGCCGCCGAGCAGCAGGACCCGGGCCGGCCGGTCGGCGCCCACCGGCAGATCGGTACGCCCGCAGCCCAGGTACAGCAGCGCGCCGGGGGCGAGCTCGACGCCGTCCACCCGCGCCGCACCGGCGAGGGTGAGCGCCGCGTACTCGAACTCGTGGCGCAGCGGCAGCCGGCCGGCCGCGCCGGCCGGGAGCTCGATCTCGGCGCCGACGAGGGGGCTGTAGCTGACCGCCGGCGAGGCGACGCCGGCCCAGTCGCCGACCATGAGCCGCACCGTCGCGGCATCCTACATGTCCCGGGTACTGATGACGACCTCGCGGCCGGGCAGCAGCTCGCGGGCCGGCGCGACCGCGACGGTACCGCCGCCGAGCTCCTCGGCCGGCTCCCGCTCCAGGTTGCTCACCCGGAAACTGTACGGCGGGCGCCGCCGGCCGCCCGGAGCACCGCGTCGCGCACCGTGCCGTCCTGGTCCGGCGGTACGCCGCGCAGGTCGAGCAGCAGCCGGCCGTGCTCGACCCGACCCAGCACCGGTGGCTCGCCGCAGCGCAGCGGTGCCGCGTACCCCTCGGGCAGGCAGATCGCCCACGACGGCAGCTCGACCCCGGGTGCGCCACCGCCCCCGACGACGGCGGCGCTTTGCCGCACCTCGGCCGGCAGGCCCGCGGCGGCCAGCGCGTCACGCACCTGGACGGCCCGGGCGTGCAGCTCGCCCGGGTCGGTGCGCAGCGCCGTCCACACTGGAGTGTCCGGCCCGCGCAGCGTCGCCTCCAGCGCGGCGAGGGTGAGCTTGTCCACCCGCAGAGCGCGGGCCAACGGGTGCCGGCGCAGCGCCTCGATGGTCTCGGCGGCGCCGAGCAGCAGGCCGCACGGCGGGCCGCCGAGCAGCTTGTCGCCGCTGGCCGTGACCACGGTGGCGCCGGCGCGCAGCGCGGCCGAGGCGGTCGGCTCGTCAGGCAGCAGCGGGTCGGGCGCGAGCAGGCCCGACCCGACATCCACCACGACGGGTACGCCGAGCGTGGCGAGCTCCGGCACGCCGGCCGCGGCGGTGAACCCGCGCATCACGAAGTTGGCCGGATGCACCTTCAACACGAAGCCGGTCCGGGCACCCACGGCCGCCGCGTAGTCGGCGAGGACGGTGCGGTTGGTGGTGCCCACCTCGCGCAGCCGGGCGCCGGTGGATTCGAGGAGGTCGGGCAGGCGGAAGCCGTCCCCGATCTCGACCAGCTCGCCGCGGCTCACCACGATCTCCCGGCCGGCCGCCAGTACGGTCGCGGCGAGCACGAGCGCGGCGGCCCCGTTGTTGACGACGTGGACCGCCGCCGCGTCCGGTACGGCCTCCGCCAGCGCGTCCAGCGCAGCACGGCCGCGCCGGGCCCGCCGGCCGGTGGCGAGGTCCAGTTCGACGTCCGTGTGCCCGGCGGCGGCGGCGATCGCGTCGATCGCGGCACCGGACAGCGGCGCCCGGCCGAGGTTGGTGTGTACGACCACCCCGGTCGCGTTCAACACCGGCCGTA
>JAEHDK010000732.1 GCA_016880465.1 Micromonosporaceae bacterium | reverse complement strand
TGCTCCACGAGCTGACGGCAATGCGACCCCTGGCCCACCACGCCGGCGAGCAGGGACTGGCCCCGCTGCTGCTGCTCTTGCGCAGCGGCGGGGTCTCCCTGATGGTCGCCATCGGCCGGGCACGGCTGGCGTCCGCCCGCGCCAGGCTAGCCAAGCGGAGAGGTCGAGCCTGAGCCGCCTGCTCAGGAGGCAGGAAAGCGGGCCATGCTGGTGGCCAGGCCCCGCAGTTCCGCGCCGGCGTCGAGGGTAGCCGCTCGCCAGGGCTGTCGATCAGTTCGGTGCCGGAGGGCGGTCGGCGAGCGCGACGTCGGCGGCCGGCGGGCGGAAGCGGCGGAACGCCCACATGGCGATCAGGCCCAGCAGCCCGAACGGTACCAGCCAGACCACCAGGACGAGCGCCGCGGCCGCGATCGTGCCGAGGCCGTCGACGGCGGTCGACCACGCCTTCGCGAAGCGGCTCTGCGGGACGGTGCGCCCGCCGGCGCCGGGCTCGGAGAGGTCCAGCTCGATGGTGGAGAACGACGATTGATCCCGCAGGAAATTGACCTGGCCCTGGAGCCGGTTGATGTTCGATTGCACGCTCTGCAGTTGGTTCTGGATCGAGATCACGTCGCCGATCGATTTCGCCTCGCCGACCAGGCGGAGGAACACCTTCTCCTGCGCGCGCCAGGCGGCGAGCTGACCACTCAGGTCGATGTACTGGGTGGTGACGTCCTCGCTGCTCGACTGCTCGCCGCGGTAGCGGCCGAGACCCTTGAGATCGCGGAGGGTGCCCTCGAAGGCGTCGACCGGCACGCGGAAGGTGACCTGGCCGTGCGCCGGCTGGTCCTTCGGTACCTCGGTGGACGAGCTGACGTAGAGGCCCTGATGCTCCGTGACGATGGCGGCGGCACGGTCGATCGTGTCGTTGAGCTTGGCCTGTCCGACCTCGAGGTCGAGCGTGGCCTTGCGGACGATGCGGTTGCCGAGATCGACCAGCTGCACGGAGGCCGCCGCTTCGCTCGCCCCGCCCCCGCCGGCGGGAGCCGACGCGGCCCTGCCGCCGCTGCCCGCGTTGCTCCGAGCGACGTCGGTGCTGCCGCCCGCGCTCTCGCCGCCTCCGGCGCCGCATCCGGCGACCAACAGGGCGGCAACTGTCAGCGCTCCGGCCGCCAGAACCCTTCTCCCCATCCTCATCTCGGCTCCCTCCCCGGACGTGGTCAGCGTCGATAGGACGGCAGGTGTGGCGGCTTGGTTCCCGGGATACCAAGCGATGCACAAACCTCACAAGAGGCGCGCTCGAACTATTAGGAAACCCCTACGGGACCCTCAGCTTCAGCTCAGACAACGGTTCCCGACGCCGCGGGATGTATCAGAGACGGCTCCTCCGCGCTCTGGACGTACCGGGTTCTCCGCTTCGAACGGCCGCGTCGGCGGGAGGGGTCTTCGATGGCTGACAGCATGACCGTATTGCGATACGCGGGCCCACCGGGCACCAAGCGGAACATCGCCGTGCTCGGCGACGGGTTCACCGCGGCGGACCAGGGCGCCTACAACCAGTGGGTCCAGACGACCCTGATCGAGGGCGTCTTCGGCAACGACTACTTCAGCGAGGACGCCTCGGCCTACAACATCTACCGGGTCAATCTGGAGTCGGTCGATTCCGGCGTCAGCACCCGCACCTACGACGAGCACGGCACCCCGAGCGACCCGTCGGACGACACCATCGCCTCGGAGACGATCCGCGACACGGCCCTCGGCATGATCTTCAGCGGCTCGTGGGCGCACTGCTGGCTGGAGTACGGGGCCAACACCGAGCAGCGGATCCAGGACGCGCTGAACACCTGGGTGCCCGACTGGAACGAGCTGCTGGTGGTCCTCAACAACCCCAACTACGGGGGCTGTGGCGGCGGCGGCCGCGCACACGTCCCGATGGGGGTCAACTGGACCGTCATCGCGCACGAGTTCGGTCACGGCATCGGCGGTTTCTCGGACGAGTACTCCGTCGCCGGGAACTACACCGGCGGCGAGCAGGGCTGGATCAACCTGACCACGATCACCGACCGGGCCACCACCAAGTGGCATCAGTTCATCGCCCCGACGACGCCGCTGCCGACGGGCATCGGCCCGGGCGCGAACTACAACAACGGGCCGCGGCCGGCCGGCTGGGACAGCAACCAGGACGTGGGTCTGTTCGAAGGCGGCGGCACCTTCAACACCGGCATCTACCGGCCGGTGGAGAACTGCCGGATGAACGGCAACACCCCGCCGTACTGCCCGGTCTGCTACACCTCGATCAAGACCCAGCGCGACCCCGAGACCGGCCACCACTTCCGCAACGCCCACAGCGGAAAGCTCTACGGCAGCGGTCGCAGCGACCTGCTGCTGCACCATGGCACCTCGATCCAGCTGTTCCGCGCTGACGGCACGGCGCTGCGCCATGCCTTCAGCGCCGTCGAGCGGGTTCCCGGGTCGTGGCAGTTCATGCCGAACGACCAGGTGTACGTCGGCGACTTCGACGGCGACGGCGCCGACGAGGTGGCGATCTTCAACGGGACCGACTGGGTGATGCCCTACCTCGGCCTGCTCGACTCCGACGGCGCCGGTGGCCTGCGGCTGGTGGCGCGGTACGACGGCGACATCCCGGGCTGGGGCGGGTTCGCCGCCAATGACCGCTTCCTGGTCGCGGACCTGGACGGCGACGGCCGGGACGACCTGGTGGTGGTCAACACCGATGACTGGTCGATCCCGTACGTCGGCCTGCTGCGCTCCACCGGCACCGGGTTCTGGCTCAGCCAGCGCTACGACGGCGACATCCCGGGCTGGGGAGGCCTGGCC
>JAEHDK010000731.1 GCA_016880465.1 Micromonosporaceae bacterium | reverse complement strand
CGGGCGGCTGCTGGCCGCGAGTCCGAGCGCGGCCAGCCCGGCGAAGCCGAGCGTCGGCCACACCGCGGTGCCCGCGTTCGGCCCGACGACGTAGAGGGCGGCGCCGTAGCAGAGCGTCGGCGGCGCGTACCCGAGCAGCACCCGG
Organism: Micromonosporaceae bacterium; assembly: GCA_016880465.1. Classification (GTDB taxonomy): domain Bacteria; phylum Actinomycetota; class Actinomycetes; order Mycobacteriales; family Micromonosporaceae; genus EFPC-2. Next base: position 2,555 of record JAEHDK010000731.1, on the reverse strand, counting down.
CGGCCCCGGATCGCCAGCTCGGCGGCGGTCAGCCCGGCGAGCCACGCGGCGACGACCGGTACCAGCACGGTGTCCGGCTGCGGTTCGATGGGGATCAACGCGGTGAACAGGCGGGGGATACCGTTGCGGGCGGCGTCCGCCGCCAGGTTGGCGAGCCCACCTGGCACATTCGCGGCGCGGGCGCTCACCCGCACGGCGATCAGCGTGTAGCCGACCAGTCCCGCGACCGACAGCGGGCCGGCCGTCCAGCCGGGCAGCCGGCGACTCGCGAGCGACAGCAGCACCGTGGCTGCCGCCGCGCCCGCGACCAACTCGGGTAGCAGATGGCCCGAGTAGATCCGGCCGAGCGCGAGCCCGGCCAGGGCTACCATGCCGATCAGGGCGAGCGGTACGGCGAACGCCCGGCCCCGCCCGGTCACCACGAGCGGACTCCGTCCCAGGCGGCGGCGAACTCGGGCCCGTCGGCTGCGTTCAGGACTAGCACACTGTGTACAGTGGACAGTGCCGGCGTGCCGGTGCCGAGGATCGCGGCGACCACCGCCGGGTACGGCCCGCGCAGTCCGGCGACCAGCCCGAGATCGGCGAGCCCACCCGCGCCGGTCAGGTAGCCGAGCGTGTCGCCCACCCGCCGCTGCCGCAGCAGCTGGGTGGCTTCGACCAGGGCGTCACCGTCGGGTGTGGACAGTGTTGCCTCGGCGAGGTGGTCGAGCAGCACCCGCGCGCGGCCCGGGTCACGGCCGCTGGTGCCCGCGCCCTGCTCGGCAGCGCACACCCGGTGCAGCGCGACCGGCAGGTCCTCCCGTACGGCCGCCGCGATGACCGATGCGGCCGACTCGCACGCCGCCTCGAACGCGTCGCTCGTACCGGCCTGCGCGTCCGGCCAGGAGGCGGCCCGGTCGTCGAGCAGCAGCACCAGCCGGGGCAGGCTCGTGTCGGTGTGCTCGCGCACCATCAGCTCGCCGACCCGGGCGCTGGTCCGCCAGTGCACGTGCCGCAGCTCGTCGCCGACGACGTACTCGCGCAGGGTCGCGAACGTGATGCTCCCGTGCGGAACGCGGTCGATCCGCCCGTCCAGGCTGCGGGTGATCCCGGCCGGCACCGCGGCAAGCGGGTGGTGTCGCGGGTAGACCCAGACCTGCGCGGCCGTGCCGTGCGTGCGCGCCACCGAGACGAGCCCGAGCGGGTCGCCGCGGGTCACCCGCAACGGGCCGATCGGCACGACGCCGCGCCGCGCGGTCGGCACGGGGTAGCTCACCACCGTGTCCCGCTGGGGTCGCAACCGCAGCAGGGGTACGGGGATCCGCCGCTGACCGCAGCGGTCGTAGGCAACGAGGGTGGCGGCGCGCCACCGGCTTGTGTTGCGGACGGCGAGGGTGACGGTGCTGGACTCGCCGCGGGTCACCCGATCGGGCTCGGCGACGCGGCGTACGGCCAGCTCCGGCCGCCACGCCGCGTACCCGACCGCGCAGGCAACGGCGAGCAGTGCGGCACACCCGAGCAGGACAAGCTCGCGGTAGCCGAGCGCGAATCCGATCACCAGCAACCCGAGGCCGGTGACCGCAAGCGCGATCCCCCGCGCGGTGACGATCATGCCACGGCGGGGTGGAGCCGCCCGTCGGGCAGGGGTACGGGAACCGCCGCGAGGGCATCGGCGAGCACGTCCTCCGCCGTGACGCCGCGCAGCTGAGCATCGGGGGAGAGCAGGATGCGGTGCGCGAAGACCGGGCCGACGAGTGCCTGCACGTCCTCGGGTATGACGAAGGCCCGCCCGGCGGTCAACGCGTAGCTGCTGGCCGCCCGGGTGAGCGCGATGACGCCACGCGGGCTGACCCCGACCCGTACCTGCGGGTGGCTGCGGGTGCCGGCGGCGACCCGGACCGCGTACTGGTACAGGGCGTCGGCGACGTGGACCCGCTGCGCGAGCCGGATGAGCTCGCCGATCGTGGCCGTGTCGGTGACCGGTTCGAGCGCGTCGGGCGACCGCTGCACGGCACCCCGCAGCACCTCGATCTCGACCGCCTCGTCCGGGTACCCCACGGACAGCTTCATCAGGAACCGGTCCAGCTGCGCCTCGGGCAGCCGGTACGTGCCGTCCATCTCGACCGGGTTCTGGGTGGCGACGACGAGGAACGGGCGGGGGACCGCGTGCCGGACCCCGTCGACGGTGACGTACCGCTCCTCCATCACCTCCAGCAGGGCCGACTGCGTCTTCGGCGACGCACGGTTGATCTCGTCGGCGAGCACGATGTTGGCGAACACCGGGCCGGGGTGGAACTCGAAGCTCCGGGTGGCCTGGTTGAAGATGGTCACGCCGGACACGTCCGAGGGCAGCAGGTCGGGGGTGAACTGGATACGCCGCCAGTGGCCACGTACGCAGGCCGCCATCGCCCGGGCGAGCGTGGTCTTGCCGACGCCGGGCACGTCCTCGATCAGGATGTGCCCCGGCGCGAACAGCGCGGTGAGCGCGAGCCGGATGACCTGGGCCTTGCCGAGGATGACCGTACCGATCGCGGCGGCCAACCGGTGGGCCGTCTCGTTGAACGCCGCGATCTCGG
>JAEHDK010000096.1 GCA_016880465.1 Micromonosporaceae bacterium | reverse complement strand
GCCGCCTTGGTTGCCCGGTGCGGGGCGATCACCATGATCATGTTACGGCCATCCTGCTTCGGTGCGGCCTCGACGAACCCCAGCTCCGCGACCTCCTCGGAGAGCCGGCGCAGGAGCCGGAAACCCAGCTCCGGACGGCGCTGCTCGCGCCCGCGGAACATGATCGTCACCTTCACCTTGTTACCGGCCTTGAGGAACCGTACGACGTGACCCTTCTTGGTCTCGTAGTCGTGCGAGTCGATCTTCGGCCGGAGCTTCATCTCTTTAACGTCGGTCTGCTGCTGGTTGCGCCGCGCTTCCCGTGCCTTGAGTGCGCTCTCGTACTTGAACTTGCCGTAGTCCATGAGCTTGCACACCGGCGGGCGCGCCATGGGCGCCACCTCGACCAGGTCCAGGTCCACGTCGGCGGCCAGCTGCAGAGCGCGCTCCAGGGGGACGATGCCCACCTGTTCACCCTCTGGGCCGACCAGCCGGACCTCCCGAGCCCGGATCTGCTCGTTCACGCGTGGTTCGACGCTGATGGGGCCTCCTCGATTCTGTCTGTGTCAACCAGGCCCGCTCGACGACAACGGCCCCGGACGGTTGCCCGGGGCCCGCTCGACCGGTCCGGCGCACGTCGTGCGCACGGCCGCCACATAGGCAGACGCCCGGTGGCGGGGACCGGACCCGGCCGCTTGATGGAACCGGCAGCACGGGTGGGAGCAGGCGCTCCGCTTCGGCGCCGTCACGCGCGGTGACGGCGTGGTCGACCGACCAAGACTACCAGCTATACCCGGTTCATGCGAACTGGTCGGGCACCCGACTCGCCGCGAGCAGGGCGCGCAACCGGCGTACCGAGTCCACCGCGTACTGCTTGTCGGCCCGCTGGATCGCCATCACCGGTACGAGATCGTCGTCAACGAGCTCCAGGCTGGCCCAGGCGGAGTGCCGGTCGAACCGCACGGCCGCGATGGCCGCCCAGGGCAGCTCGTACCCGCCGAGGACGTTGCGGATCCGGACGCCGGCCGCGTCGGCCGCCAACCGCGGCCGGGTGAAGGCCAGGATCGCGAGCCCGCCGACGACCCCGAGCCCCACCATCGCCAGCTGGTCGCCGCGCTGGAACACGGCCGTACCCGCGCCCGTCGAGCCGCGCAGGCCGGTGCCGAGAGCCGCGAACAGGCCCGCGAAGGCAACCGCGGCACACCAGGCCACCGCCCGGGTACGGCGCGGCCGGACCCGCAACGGCACGGTCGGAGCGGTCACCCGGGCCATCCTAATGTAAGCGCAGCGAGGCGCCCCGAAGCGGCCCCGCCGCGCGAACCATGATCAGAGCCGGCAGGCGTGGATGTCGGTCACCAGGATCGCCCGGGCGCCCAGGTCGTACAGCTCGTCCATGACCTTGTGCACGTCCGTACGCGCCACCATCGCCTGTACCGCGACCCACCCCTCGCGATGCAGCGGCGAGATCGTCGGCCCCTCGATACCCGGCGTGAGCGCGCTCGCCTCGTCGAGCTGGTCGGCCCGTACGTCGTACGCCACCATCACGTACCGGCGAGCGACCAGTACGCCCTGCAGCCGTCGGTTGAGCTGTGCGACCGAGCCGTTGGCCGGCGCGCCGACCGGCCGGATGAGGACCGCCGACGACTCCAGGATCGGCTCGCCGATCGGGGTCAGCCCGGCCTGGCGCAGGGTCGCGCCGGTGGACACCACGTCGGCGATCACGTCGGCGACGCCGAGCCGCACCGCGTTCTCCACCGCGCCGTCGAGCCGGATGACCTCGGCCGCGATCGCGCGCGCGGCGAGGTGCTGGCTGACGACCCCCGGATAGGAGGTGGCGATCCGCCGGCCGGCCAGCTCGTCGACCGCCGCGACGGTCTCCGGCTGGGCGGCGAACCGGCAGGGGGCGCCGCCGACGCCGAGGTCGGGGATCGCCTCGGCCGGGCTGCCCGCGTCGACGAGCAGGTCCCGCCCGGTGATCCCGAGATCGAGGTCGCCCGACCCGACATAGGTGGCGATGTCCCGCGGGCGCAGGTAGAAGAACTCCACGTCGTTGGCCGGGTCCCGGCAGGTCAGGTCCCGGTCGTCGGTGCGCTGGCGGTAACCCGCCTCGCGCAACATCTGCGCGGCCGGGCCCGCGAGAATGCCTTTATTGGGAACGGCTATCCGCAGCATCTCTGGGTGCTCCTGGGGACCGTCGGGGCCAACG
>JAEHDK010000095.1 GCA_016880465.1 Micromonosporaceae bacterium | reverse complement strand
GACAACCTCGGCCGGTTCGCCGCTGGCGGCACCGTCTGCCGCCGCCCGTGCCGCCGTCGCCGCCTGCTTGGGCGCCTTGGCCTTGGCCCGGTCCTCCCTGGTCCCGGCCGCCCGCCGGGCGTACACCCGCTGCGTGTGCAGCTTGAGCCGCGGCTCCTGCTCCTTGAGCGTGACGAGTACCGGCGTGGCGAAGAAGATCGACGAGTACACCGCGACGCCCATACCGATGAACAGCACGAGACCGAGGTCCTTGAGCGTGCCCGCCCCGAGCAGGCCCGCGCCGATGAACAGCAGGCCACCGACCGGCAGCAGCGCGACGAGGCCGGTGTTGATCGACCGCATCAGCGTCTGGTTCACCGCGAGGTTGGCCGCCTCGGCGTACGTCTGGGTGCCGCTCGCGGTGATACCGCGGGTGTTCTCCTGGACCTTGTCGAACACGACCACGACGTCGTAGAGCGCGAACCCGAGGATCGTCAGGAAGCCGATGATCGTCGATGGAGTGACCTCGAAGCCCACCAGCGAGTACACGGTGGCGGCCGCCACCAGGTCGAGGAGCAGCGAGGAGACGGCCGCGACCGCCATCCGCCACTCGAACCGGAAGATCAGGTAGACGATCACGACGGCCAGGAAGACCGCGACACCGGTCAGCGCCTTCTGGGTGACCTGTTTACCCCACGCGGCACTCACCTGGTTGACGCTGATCCGACCCTCGTCGATGCGGTACGTCTGCGCCACCGCCGAACGGACGTCCGCAGCCACGGTGGCCGGCAGCGGCGACGTGCGGATGAGGTACGTGGGCGTGGTACCGCCGAGCCGCTGTGCGGACACGACCCGCGCGTCGGGTCCGGCACCCGCGTCGCCGATGGCCTTACCGACCTCCGCCTCGACGTCACCCAGGGTGCTGACGCTGGCCGGCACCTGGAACTCGCTGCCGCCCTTGAAGTCGATGCCGGTCTTGAAGCCGCGGAACGCGAAGCCCAGGATCGCGACGAGCAGTACGACGCCGGCGACGGAGAACCACACCTTCCGGCGGCCCACGACGTTGACGCCGGCCTCTCCCCGGTAGAGGCGGGTGGCGAGACCGCTTTTCATCTCAGGCCTCCTTCACGCGTGTGGACCTGGCCGGTGCCTCGTCCGGCGTGCTCTGCTGCAGGACCCGGCCGAGGCCGCTGACCCGCGGGGAGAGGAAGGCCTTCGTGCGGGCGAACATCGCCATGATCGGGTGCCGGAAGAGGAACACGACGAGCAGGTCCAGGAGCGTCGCCATGCCGAGGGCGAACGCGAAGCCCGCGACCGAGCCTACCGAGAAGATGTACAGCAGGACCGCCGCCATGATGGAGATGGCGTTCGCCGAAATGATCGTCCGGCGCGCCCTCGCCCAGGCGCGCGGTACGGCGCTGCGCGGACTTCGGCCGTCGCGTATCTCGTCTTTCAGCCGTTCGAAGTAGATGACGAACGAGTCCGCGGCGACACCGAGCGAGACGATGAACCCGGCGATGCCGGCGAGGGTCAGCGTGAAGCCCATCTGCCGGCCGAGGAACACCAGCATGCCGAACGTCAGCAGTGCGGAGAGCACCAGGCTCAGGAAGATCACCGAACCGAGGAGCCGGTAGTAGAAGAACGCGTACGCGATGCCCAGCAGCATGCCGATCCCGGCCGCGAGCAGGCCGGCGCGCAGGTGGTCGCTGCCCAGCGTGGCGGAGATGGTCTGCGCCTCCTGCTGCTGGAAGGTCAGCGGCAGGGCGCCGTACCGCAGCTGGCTGGCCAGCTCGTCCGCGGACTTCTTGGTGAAGTTGCCGGTGATCTGCGACTTGCCGGGCTGGATCTCGGTCACAGTCGGCGACGAGATCACCTGGTTGTCCATGACGACCGCGACCCGGCAGTGTCCCGAGGTCTGGTCGATCGCGCCCTGCTCGCACTTCGGGTCCTGGTCGTTGTTCACCGCCTCGCGGGTGAGCGCCGTCCACTTCTCCTGGCCACCGCCGGTGAAGGTGATGTCCACCTTCCACTCACTGGTCGTCGGGTCGAGCGTGGAGTTCGCGACCGAGACGTCGTTACCCAGCACCTTGGCGACGTCGAGCAGGTACTTGGAGCCGCTCTCACAGGCCACGGCCTGCCGGGTCGGGACCTGAATGGAGCCGGCCAGCCGCTTGCCGAGCTTGTCGCAGGTGACGTACGGCACGTTGAACTGGATGTTCGGCGGCAGCGCGGCGACCTCGTCCGGGGTCAGCGTCCGGAACGGTGAGAGGCGCTCGGCCTGGGCCGGCTCCTCGCTGATAGACACGGGTGCGGTCAGCGCCATCGCGGCCTGCCAGGCGTCCGGCCCGACCTTCCGCTCCACGTCGGCCTGCCCGGGCAGCGGGGCGTTGGCCGGGCTGGGCGCGGCCGACGCCGGTGGCGTGCTGGCCGCGGATGCACTCGGGGCCGCGCTCGGGGCCGTCGACGGCGCGGTACTGGCCCCGGGCGACGCCGACGGGTTAGGGCTCGCCGTGGGCGGCGGCTGGGTGTCGCCGGTGTCGGTGGTCACATTGATGAGCTTGCGGAAGCGCAGCTGGGCAGGCGTACCGATGTCCTTGACGCGTTCGGTGTCCTGGCCCGGCAGGGAGACCACGATGTTCGAGTCGCCCTCGGTGACCACCTCGGCCTCGGTGACGCCCTGGCCGTTCACCCGGTTCTCGATGATCTGGCGCGCCCGCTCCAGCGAATCGCCCTGCGGAGGCCGACCGTCGGTGGTCCGGGCATTCAGGGTGACCCGGGTGCCGCCCACGAGGTCGAGGCCGAGCTTGGGTTCCAGCCGATCGCGGAACCCTCCCTTGGCACCGGCGAAGAAGACCAACGCGTACAGGATCACGAAGATGAGGCCGAGCGCGGCGAGCTGGCGCCCGGGGCGCATCTGTCCCTGAGGTGGTGCCACGGCTTCGAGTCTCCCTGTGTTGGTCGGCCGCTCGATGCCGGCGCGGCCCGTGGGGGTGAACGGCCGCGGGACGGGGCGTCGCGCGGCGCGGCTGACAGTATCCCTGCCGAACCTGGGTGTTTGCTGACCCCGGTCCGGTCGGTTGTGGCGCTAGCTGCGGGAGTCCCGGTGCTCGACCACCGTGTTCGCGTCGAGGCTCGCCCCGGCGTCCGAGTCGTCGTCGGTCTCTTCGGTCTCGTCGTCCTCGTCGACGTCGGCCGGGGTGACCACCCGGCTGATAGCACCGCGCGCGTACCGGTTCTCGACCCCGGTCGCGACCTCGAGGATCACCGTCTCGTCGTCGATCTCGGACACCACGCCGTACAGGCCGCCGATGGTGACGACCTCATCGCCGACGCCGATCGACCGCTGCATCGACTCGACCGCGCGGCGTCGCTTCTGCTGCGGACGGATCATGAGGAAGTACATGGCGCCGAAGATCAGTGCCAGCATGAGCAGCAGCGTCCAGCTGCTGCCGCCGGAGGAATCCGCTGCGAGAAACACGTCTGTCGACCTCTTCCAATAAGCTACGAGACCGCGGCGAGTCTAGTAGGTGTGACCCATGCCGCTACACGCGGGCATCGATCACGTTCCGGTTACCGACCCGTCCGGCTCGATGTCGAACAGCTCGGTCACGCCGAATGTACCGTTCGGCGGTTTTCGTCCTAGGTGCCGCCATGCGTGTGCGGTGGCGACCCGGCCGCGCGGCGTGCGAGCGAGCAGCCCGGCGCGGACCAGGTACGGCTCGCACACCTCCTCCACCGTATCCGGCTGTTCACCTACCGCAACGGCCAGCGTGGCGATGCCCACGGGCCCGCCGCCGAACGACTCGACCAGCGCGGTCAGCACGGCCCGGTCGAGCCGGTCGAGCCCGAGCGGGTCCACGTCGTACACGGCCAGGGCCGCCTGCGCCACCTCCCGGCTGGCCAGCCCGTCCGCGCGGACCTCCGCGTAGTCCCGGACCCGCCGCAGCAGCCGGTTGGCGATCCGCGGCGTACCCCGGGAGCGGCCCGCGATCTCGGCGGCGCCGTCGTCGGTGACCGGTACGCCGAGGATGCCGGCCGAGCGGTGGACGAGCACCTCCAGGTCCCCCGGCGGGTAGAAGTCCAGGTGCGCCACGAAACCGAACCGGTCCCGCATGGGCCCGGTCAGCAGCCCGGACCGGGTGGTCGCGCCGACCAGCGTGAACGGCTCGACGTCGAGCGGGATAGCGGTCGCGCCGGGACCCTTGCCGACGATCACGTCGACCCGGAAGTCCTCCATCGCGCTGTAGAGCAGTTCCTCGGCCGGCTTCGCAATCCGGTGAATCTCGTCGATGAACAGCACGTCGCCCTCGGCGAGGCTCGTCAGCACCGCCGCCAGGTCGCCGGACCGCTCGATCGCCGGACCGCTCGTCATCCGCAGTCCGGTGCCGAGCTCGGCGGCCACGATCATCGCCAGCGTCGTCTTGCCCAGTCCCGGTGGGCCGGAGAAGAGAATGTGGTCGGGCGGTGTACCGCGCCGCAGCGCGCCCTGCAGCAGCAGATCGAGCTGCTCGCGCACCCGGTGCTGGGCGATGAACTCGGCCAGCCGGCGCGGGCGTACGCGGGCCTCGGCGTCCCGCTCCTCCGGCTGCGCGTACGCCGAGACGACGGCCTCGTTCACCGCGCCCTGCCGAGCAGCCGGATCGCCTGCCGGAGCAGGGTCGGTACGGGTGGCACGTCGCCGTCGATGCCCTCGGCGACCGTCGCCACCGCCTGATCCGCCTGGCCGGCCGACCAGCCGAGCCCGATCAGCGCTTGGCGTACCTGGTCCGGCCAGGCGCCGGACAGCACCCCGGCCGGCTCACCGGCGACCGGCGGCCCGACCCGGTCGCGCAGCTCGAGGATGATCCGCTCGGCGCCCTTCTTGCCGATCCCCGGTACGCGGGTCAGCGTCGCGGTGTCGCCGTTGGCGATCGCCTTGCGTACCGAGTCGGGGTCGAGAACCGCGAGCACGGCCTGGGCCAGCCGGGGGCCCACCCCGCTGGCCGTCTGCAGCAGCTCGAACAGGTGCTTCGCGTCGTCGTCGGCGAACCCGTACAGGGTCAGCGAGTCCTCCCGGACGACCAGCGTGGTGGCCAGCCTTGCCTCGGTGCCGATCCGGAGCGCGGCGAGGGTGCCTGGCGTGCAGTGCACCGCCAGCCCCACGCCGCCGACCTCGACCACGGCGCCGTCGGGCGATACGGACGCCACCCGGCCCCGCACACTCGCGATCATCGTGCCTCCCTCGGCCGTGCCGCGGCCGCGGCGATCTTCGCCCGGGTACCGCCGCGCCAGATGTGGCAGATCGCCAGTGCGAGGGCGTCGGCCGCGTCGGCCGGCCGGGGCGGCGCGGCGAGCCGGAGCAGCCGGGTCACCATGGCGCTCAGCTGCGCCTTGTCGGCCTGGCCCGATCCGGTGACCGCGGCCTTCACCTCGCTCGGCGTGTACGTCTGCACCGGCAGCCCGGCCCGCGCGGCGGCGAGCACCGCGACCGCACTGGCCTGCGCCGTGCCCATCACAGTCCGTACGTTGTGCTGGCTGAAGACCCGCTCGACGGCCACCTCGTCGGGTGCGTGCTTGGCGACGAGGTCGCCCAGCGACCGGTCGAGGTGCAGCAAGCGCAGGTCCAGCCCGTCGGTCGGTTCGGTGTAGACGACGTAGTAGGCGACGAGCGTGCAGGTGCGCCCGGGAACCCCCTCGACGACGCCCACGCCGCAGCGGGTCAGCCCGGGGTCGATGCCGAGCACGCGCACGCCGCCCTCCCGTCCAGTACGCCTGTTCGAGCCACCCTAGCCACGCTGGCGCTCGCGTTCTGGCCGCGACACGCCCTACCTTCGACTCCATGCGGATCGTCGACGGCGCCGGGGCGTACAGCCCGCCCGAGCACGGGGTCCTGTGGATCGAGCAGTTGCGGGTGCCGGACCTGTCCATCGGCACGTACTCGGTGCCGGCCGGCGGCACCGATCCTCAGTCGCCGCACACCGAGGACGAGGTGTACGTGGTCACCGCCGGACGGGCGCGGATCGTGACCGACGACGGCGAGGCGGCCGTCGGCCCCGGTTCCGTGATCTTCGTACCGGCCGGCGAGGCACACCGGTTCGTCGACATCACCGAGGACCTGGCAGTCCTGGTGATCTTCGGGCCGGCGGAGTACTCCCGTCGGCCGGGTTGACCACCTCCAACGCCCGGGCTGTCTCGGTCGCGGTGGCAATGTGCTCGGGAGTCCATCGACGCGTCGTCCACGACGACGGCGGTCGGCGGGGGATCCGGGCGTCAGGTACGCCCGACCACCACCCGTACGATGGGCAGCCATGCGGTACGGCCGACTGCGCGCGATTGTCGACAGTGGACTTATCGCGCTCGGCGTGGTGCTGCTGGCGGTCGGCCAACCGCACCGGCTCATCGGCGACGGGTACAGCCGCTATCTAGCCCTGTCCGAGCTGCTCGGCCGGGCACACCTGGCCGATGGCGACTACTCGCTGGTCGGGCCGCTGTTCGCCGCGCCGCTGTGGATTGCCGGGCGGCTCACCGGCGATCCGGCCCATTGGCTGAAGTACTACAACGTCACCGTGCTGGGGCTCGGCCTCGGCGCGGCCTACCTGTTGCTGCGGCGCCGGCTGGACCCCACCGTGCTACGCCAGTTCCTGCTGCTCGTCGTGGCTGGCAGCATGGTCGCGGCCGCGGTGGCGGACTTCTACGGGGAGATGTTCACCACCGCCGCGGTGGGTGTCGGCCTGCTGGCGGCCACCGTCCATCCGCGGCACCCGGCCAGCCATCCGGTCGGGCGGGTGCCGCGGATCGCCGGCTGGACCGCGGTCACGCTCGGCGCGGTGAACACGCCGGCCAGCCTGATCGGACTCGGCTTGGTCACCGGCGCGCAGACCGTACGCGCGCGACGACTGCGGCTGGTCCCGTTCGCCGCCGCGGCAGTCCTCGTGGCCGTCGAGATCGTCGTGCGCAACGGCGGCTACGTGGGCAACCGGGGCAGCCAGACCATCATGCCGTACTCCGGCCGGCCCGGCTTCTCGTACCCCTTCGTCCTGGGTGTCGCCGCGATCCTGTTCTCGTTCGGACGCGGGCTGGTGTTCTTCATCCCCGGCCTGGTGCTGCCGGCCCGGCGTCGACTGCTCGCCCGCGACCCAAAGCTGGCCGAGATCTATCTACTGTGGATGCTCTTCCTCGCCGGCCTCGTGATCGCGTACGCCAGCTGGTGGGCCTGGCACGGCGGCATGACGTGGGGACCACGGTTCTTCCTGCTCGGCATCCTGCCCGCGGCGCTCGTCCTCGCGGTCCGGCTCGACGACCGCGACGCGAGCCCGCTGGCGTACGTCGCCACGCTCGGCGTGCTCGCGCTGTCGAGCTGGGTGGGCGCGGCGAGCACGGCGTTCGGCCAACTCTGGCCACCCGAGTGCTCCGGCGGCCTCGAGAGCCTGTGCCACTTCACGCCCGAGTTCAGCCCACTGTGGTACCCGTTCGTAGCCCGGCCGCAGCTCTCCACGGCTCAGTCGACCACGCTGGCGTACCACGTGGTGGTGTTCGGCTGGCTCGCCGCCCCGCTGGTGGTTCGCCTGGCTCGGTCCGCGGCCGCCCAGCTGCGGGCCGCGGCGGTGGGCACTCCGCCCGACCGCGCGGCGCCGCAGCCACCGGCACGGGTCAGCGGGAGAACTGGAACCAGTTCACGTTGACGAAGTCCGCCGCCGTCGCGCCGGTGAAGGTGAGATACAACCGGTGCACTCCGGTCACCGCGCCGGTCGTCACGGTCCTCGACACCCAGCTCTGCCAGCCACCGGTGTTCGCGACCTGGACGGTCGCGACGACCGTCCCCGTTGGACTGTCCAACCGGTACTCGATCCGGCCGGTCGTCGACGCGCCGGAAGCGAGCCGGGTCAACACCCGTGCCGGCGGCGTCGCGCCGAAGTCGACCCCGTCGTAGTAGAGCCAGTCCCCGGTCGCGATCCAGCCGACGTTCTGCCCGCAGCCGCCGTCGGTGCAGCGCTCCAACTGCGTACCCTGCTGGCCGTCGTAGTAGACGGCACCGATGATGTTGTACGGGTTCTGCGTGGCCGGGAACTGCTGTCCGGCGCCGTACCCGAACAGTGGCGTCTTGCCGTCACCCCGGTTGATCGGTTGCTGGCTGGCGCTCTGCATCCAGGTCATCGGCAGCGTGCCGGTCGGGTTGTAGTCGCCGAAGAGCACGTCGGCTACCCCGCGACCCTCGGTTCCGGGCAACCAGGCCGCCACCAGCGCGTGCCAGTCGGGCAGCTGCGCGGCGATGTCGAGCGGCCGGCCGGAGACGAGCACCACGACGACCGGTACCCCGGAGGCCTTGAGGGTGTTCAGCGTGGCGAGGTCGGTCGAGTCGAGGCCCATGCCGCCCGGCCGGTCACCGGCGCCCTCGGCATAGGGCGTCTCCCCGACGACCGCGATCGCCGCCTTGTACGAGCCGTCGATGCCCGCGCCGGTGGCGTTGTACGTCACCGTGGTGCCGGGCGAGACAGCGGCCCGGATGCCTTGCAGGATGGTGGTTCCCGGCGTTATCGCGCCGGACGAGCCCTGCCAGGAGATGGTCCAGCCGCCGCTCTGGTACCCGATGTTGTCCGCGCTCTTGCCAGCGACGAAGTACTTGTTCGCGGTCTTCGGCAGTGGCAGCACGCCGAACTGGTTCTTCAACAGCACTTGCGACTTGCGGACCGCCTCGCGGGCGATGTCCCGGTGCGCCGCACTGCCCACAGTGGACGTCCAGGTACGGTCGGTCAGCGGCCGCTCGAACAGACCGAGCTCGAACTTCTTGGTGAGGATCCGCCGGTTCGCGTCGTCGATGCGAGCCATCGTCACCCGACCAGCCTGCACCTCGGTGCGCAGCGTACTGATGAACGTACGCCAGGCCTGCGGCACCATCACCATGTCGATGCCCGCGTTGACCGCGGTACGTACCTCGGCCGCGGTGAAGCCAGGCTGGCCGTCGATCTGGTCGATGCCGTTCCAGTCCGACACCACAAACCCGGCGAACCCCAGCTCTGTCTTGAGGACCGTCGTGATGAGGTACTGGTTCGCGTGCGACTTCAGCCCGTTCCACGAGCTGTAGGAGATCATCACCGAGCCGACGCCGCGCTGGACGGCCGCCTGGAACGGTGGCAGGTGGATCGCCCGCAACTCGCTCTCGGAGATCTGGGTATTGCCCTGGTCGACGCCGCCGGTGGTGCCGCCGTCGCCGAGGTAGTGCTTCGCGGTCGCGAGCACGCTGGGGCCGCCCGTCTGCAGGCCGGTGACGATCGTGGTCATCGAGGAAGCGATCTCGGGGTCCTCGCCGAACGACTCGTACGTGCGCCCCCACCGGTCGTTGCGGGCGACACACAGACACGGCGCGAAGTCCCAGTCGGTGCCGGTACCCGAGACCTCCTCGGCGACCGCGCGTCCGATGCGCTGGACGAGCGCCGTATCGCGGGTCGCGCCGAGCCCGATGTTGTGCGGAAAGATCGTGGCGCCGACCACGTTGTTGTGCCCGTGCACCGCGTCCACGCCGTAGATCAGCGGGATGTGCAACGGCGTGGCGAGCGCCGCGTTCTGGAAGCCGTCGTACATGTTCGCCCAGGACGTGGCGTTGTTCGGGCTGGGCGCCGAACCGCCGCCCGACAGCACCGAGCCGAGCCTGGAGTTGGTGACGTCGGCGTTGCTCACCGAGCCCCGCTCGGCCTGCGTCATCTGGCCGATCTTCTCGTCCAGGCTCATCCGGCCCAGCAGGTCGGCGACCCGGGTCGGTATGGGCAACGCGGGATCCTGGTAGGGCAGCACCGCGGCCGGGCCGGCGAGCGGCGGTGCGGCCATTGTCAATCCGGCGGCCAGGACGAGGGCGGCGAAGGCACCGCGGAGACGACGGGACATGACCCCTCCCGGCGGGCACAAGACAGTGACAAGTGACGATTATTGACAACGATGTCACATCACCTGTACTGCGCGCCACGCCGGCTGATGATCGATGTCCCGGGGACCGGTGCGGGCGGCAACCTGCTCCCCGGCCGGGACGTGCCCGGCCCGGGAGCTGGCACCCCGGCTCAGGCAGTCGTCCGGATCACCTTCTTGCCGTGGAAGTGGGTCTCGATGAAGTCACGCAGCGCCTTCGGCGTCTGGTCGAGCGGGTACACCTCGTTCACCTCGACGCGCAGGGCGCCGCTGGCGGCCAGCGCCGCGAGGTCGTCGAGCACACCGGGCTGCGGCGTCATCGTGCCGATGTAGACGCCTTGTACGCCCCGGCCGAGGTCGGCGGGCCCGCCGAGCGGCGAGACGACCTGACCACCGGGCCGTGCCGCGTGCGCGATGGAGCGCAGGCCGGAGCCGGCGTCGATGACGTCGTACACGACGTCCACGCCGTCCGGGTGGTTGTGCAGGACCTGCTGGACGATGTCCCCGATGGTGTAGTCGATGACCTCGTCCGCGCCCAGCGCGCCGACGTAGGCCGCGTCCTGCGGCCCAGCGGCCGTGGCCACCACCCGCGCCCCGGCCGCACGGGCGAGCTGGACGAGGAACATCCCGAGGCCCCCGGTCGCCCCGACCACGAGCACGGTCTGGTCCGGCTTGGGCGGGACGGCCTGCAGCAGCGCGTGTGCGGTCATGCCGGACTCCGGGATCGCCGCGGCCTGCGCCGGATCCAGACCGGGCGGGCGGACCGCCACCTCCGGTCCGTCGTCGATCACGGCGTACTCCGCGAAGGTGCCGGCGGTCTTGTTGAAGTACCCGAGCACCGGGGTGCCCTCGGTGAACCGGGTCACCGCGGAGTCCGTCGCGTCCACGATGCCCGTACCGTCCATGCCGGGCAGGTACGGGAACGACAGCGGTACCGCATCGCGGACCTCGCCGGTCAACAGCTTGAGGTCGTACGGGTTCACCGCGGCCGCCTCCATCCGCACCCGTACCTGGCCCGGACCTGGGCTCGGCGCCGGCACGTCGCGGATGGTCAGCTTCTCCGGTGGGCCGTACTCCGTTGCGACAACTGCTCTCATCCCCGTCTGGTACCCGGCTGGCTAGAGGACGAACTCCAGCAGCGCCGCGGTCTTCGCGAGGTCGGCGAGGACCAGATCGGCACCGGCCGCGGTGAGCGCGGCGGCGCTGGCGCTGCCGGTCGCCACGCCGATCGAGCGCACCCCGACGGCCCGGGCCGCCGCGATGTCGTACGGGGTGTCGCCGACCACCACGACCCGCTCCGTGGCGACCCGGCGCCCGTACTTGTCCTGTGCCTGCTGGTACGCGCGCCGTACCAGAGTCGCCCGCACCCGGTCCTGGCAGCCGTACCCGCCGACCTCGAAGTCGATCGGCTCGTGCAGCTCGAATGCGGTCAGCTTGGCGACCGCGACCGGCCGGATGTTCCCGGTCACCACCGTCTGCACCACGCCGGCCACGGCCGCGAGCGCGCCCAGCGCCTCGCGGGCGCCGGCCAGCGCCCGCCCCCGCCGGCGCACCTCGGCCGCCCGGCGGTGGTACCCGCTGACCATCGCCCCGAAGAATGTGGCAAGGCGCTGCTCGGTCACCGGCACGCCGTGCACCGTCAGGGTCTCCTGGACGAGATCGCGGTCCAGCCGGCCGCCGAAGTCGGGCAGCACCTCCAGCGGGCGGCCGGTGGCCGCCGTGAACGCCGCCGTGTAGATCTCCCGGCCGATGCCGACCGCGACGAGCGTGCGGTCGATGTCCCACAGCACCAAGCGGTCCACGGCGGCCCTAGCGCGCGGGACCGCCGATGCCCTCCAGCACCGCGTCGACCACCCGTTCCGGCAGCGACGCGGGATCGAGCCGCGGGTTCCACCGCAGCTCGTGCTGGATGAGGACCGGCCCGGTGAGCAGCGCCAGGGTCAGCTCGACATCGAGATCGGCGCGCAGCTCACCGGTGCGGATGCCACGCTCCAGCACGTCCCGCATCAGCTGCCGGCGCGGCTCGACGACCTGCTGGTACCCCGCCCACATCTGCTCGTTGCGGTGCATCTCGGAGATGAGGCACGGCAGGACCGCCGCAGCCGGATGGGGACGGCGGCTGCGGCCGACCGGGCGCAGCAGGGCCGCCAGGTCGTCGCGGACCGAGGTACCCGTCAGGTCGGGCGACTGGCCCTTCAGGTTCATGATCGCGTCGACGAGCAGCGCTTCCTTGTTCGCCCAGCGCCGGTAGATCGTCGCCTTGCCGACGCCGGCCCGGGCGGCGACCGCCTCGATCGAGATCGCCTCGGCGTTCGTACCCTCGGCCAGCAGGTCGAGGACGGCGTCGATGATCGCCTCGTCGGCACGGGTACTCCGCGGACGACCCGGCGCCCGCGGAGGACCTGCAGCAGCTGTCACGCCAATCATTGTCGCTGACTCATGAGACTCCGGCCAGCTCCGGCTCGGCGGCTACCTGCTCCACACCGGTGTCCCGGCCGGTAGCACGTCCCGGGAGCCACGCCAGCACCACTGCCACACCCAGCGCCGCGACGAGCACGCCGAGGCCGGCGGCCCAGTGCATCCCGGCCACGAACGCCTCGTTCGCGGCCTTGACCAGCGGGGCACTCTGCGGTCCTGCACCAGTGGCCACCGCGTACGCACCCGAGATCGACTCACCGGCCGCCGCCCTCGCCGGCCCGGGCAGCGGTGCGATCGCGCCCGCGACGTGGTCGCGGTAGACCGCCGCCACGATCGAACCCAGGGCCGCGACACCCAGCGCACCGGACACCTGCCGGACCGTGTTGCCGACCGCCGAGCCGACGCCGGCCTTCTCCCGCGGCAGCGCCGACATGATCGCCTCGGTGGCCGGTGGCATCACGTTCGCCATGCCGGCGCCCTGTACGAAGAAGAGCGCCGCGACCAGCCAGATCGGCGTGTCGACGCCGATGAACCCGACCGCGGCGACCGCGACGCCGGCCAGCGCCAGGCCGGCGGCGCACACCGCCTTCGCGCCGTACCGCTTGACCAGCGCCGCGCTGCGCGGCGCGAACGCCAGCTGGGCCACGGCGAAGGGCAGCAGCAACAGGCCGGTCTCCAGTGGCTCGTAGCCGCGGACCAGCTGCAGGTAGAACGACATGAAGAAGAAGACGCCGAACGAGGCGAAGAACATCAGGCCCACCGCCGCGGTCGCCGCCGAGAAGCGCGGGTTGGTGAACAGCCGCACGTCGAGCGAGGGGTACCGGATCCGCCGCTGGTATGCGACGAAGGCGGCCAGTACGGCGATCCCGCCGCAGATCCACGCCCACACGGCCGGCCGGCCGAAGCCGTGCTCCCCGCCGTCGATGATGCCGTACACCAGGGCCACCAGGCCCAGGACGGACAGCAGTACGCCGCCGACGTCGATCCGCCCCGGCGCCGGGTCGCGCGACTCCGGTACCAGCAGCGTCACCGCGACCAGCCCGGCCGCGAGGATAGGCAGGTTGATCAGGAAGACCGAGCCCCACCAGAAGTTCTCCAGCAGCGCCCCGCCGAGGATCGGACCGATGGCGACGCCGATGCCGACCGCGCCGGCCCAGACGCCGATCGCGCGGCCGCGCTCCCGCGGGTCGAAGACGTTCGAAATGATCGACAAGGTCACCGGCAGGATCGCTGCGCCGCCCAGGCCCATCAGCGCGCGAGCGCCGACGAGCTGGCCAGGCGTCTGCGCGTACGCCGACAGGAGCGACGAGAGCCCGAAGATCGCCAGACCCACACGCAGCAGGCGCTTGCGTCCCCAGCGGTCGCCGACCACGCCGAAGGTGAACAACAGGCCGGCGAAGACCAGCGTGTACGAGTTGATCGCCCACTCCAGTTGACCCTGCGAGGCGCCGAGCCCGTGGACCGGATCCGCGAGCGTACGCAGTGCGACGTTGAGCACGGTGTTGTCGAGCACGACGACGAGCAGGCTGACCACGAGCACGGCGAGGATCGCCCACCGCCTCGGGTGCCCGGTGTTCTGTTGCGGTTGCACGCTGTCCCCCACACTTCTGATACGGAACGGTCTCGTATTCCGACGACCCTACCGTCCAGCTAGCGATACGGAACCGTCCCGTATCAGAATGTGGTACCCGTCACACCGGCTACCCGGCCAGCGCCGCTACCGCGGCGTCCACATCGGACTGTCTATTGTAGACGTGAAAGCTGGCCCGGATCTGGCCGACCCGCACCGAGGCCCGGATGCCCGCGGCGGCCAGCCGCTCCGGCGCGCTGGGCGCGTCCACCGTCACGATGGCGCTGTTCGATGGCGGCCGGCCGAGCCCAGCGAGAAACCGGTTGGCGAGCGCGACGTTGTGCTCGTGTATCGCCGCGACGCCGATTTCCTCGATCAACTCCACGGCCGGGGCGGTGCCGACGTAACAGAACCAGGCCGGCGAGATGTCGAACCGGCGGGCGTCGAGGGCCAGACGCAGTGGCGGGCCGTAGTACGAGCCGTGCACGTCCGCGCCCGCGTACCAGTTGGCCGCGTGCGGGACCAGCCAGCTCCGGATCTCCGGGCGCAGGTACGCGAAGGCGGCACCGCGTGGCGACATCAGCCACTTGTACGCCGCGACCGCGACGACATCGGCGAGCGCAGCGTCGAACGGCAGCCAGCCACACGCCTGGGTCGCGTCCACCACCACCAGGGCGTCGTGCGCGCGGGCGGTGGCCACGATCTCCTCGTACGCGGCGACCTTGCCGGTGGCGGACTGGACCAGGCTGAACGCGACGGCCGTGGTCCCTTCGTCCACACTGGACGCCAGCTCGGCCGCCGGCACGGTGCGTACGTCGAGCTCGGACCGGGCCAGCCAGGGGAACAGGTTCGAGGTGAACTCGATGTCCGGCACGAGTACCCGGCTGCCCGCCGGCAGCGCGGCGGCCACCGGAGCCAGCAGCTGCGACACGGTCGACCCGACCGCGACGTCTGCGGCATCCACACCCATCAGCCGAGCGAGCGCGGCCCGGGACCGCGCGGTCGACTCGTCCCACACCTCCCACGGCGTACGGCCGGTGCGCCAGTCGGCCAGCGCCTGCTGCAACGCGTCCCAGGCCGGTGTGGGCGGCAGCCCGTACGTGGCCGTGTTCAGGTAGCCCCGTTCGGGCTGCCAGAGGTGCTGTGCATCGGTGAGCCGCATCCGGCCACCGTACCCGGACGGGCCGAGTGCGAGCCCGACCCCGTCACGGCCGGCCCGCCATCGGGCGTTCGTACCCGCTCGCCTGCAGCGTGAACAGCCGGGCGTACTCGCTGCCGCCGGCCATCAACTCGCCGTGGGTTCCTTGCTCGACGAGCTCGCCGCCGGCGAGCACCGCTATCGCGTCGGCATCGCGCCCGGCGCTGAGCCGGTGCGAGATGAGCAGGCTCGTACGGCCGCGCCGGTGTTCCCGAAGTCTACTGTGGACCTCGTGCTCCGCCTCGGCGTCCAGGCCGGCGCTCGGCTCGTCGAGGATCATCAGGTCCGGTTGCCGCCGCAGGAGGCCTCTGGCCAGGGCCACCCGCTGCCACTGCCCGCCGGAGAGCACCACACCCGCGGTGGCGTCGGCGCCGTCGGAGGCGCCTAGGAACACCCGGGTGAGCAGGGTGTCGTACCCGCGCGGCAGGCCGGCGATGGTCGGGTGGATTCGCAGGTCCGCAACTGGTACGTCGCGCAGGTCGGCCCCGTCCCACCGGATGCTGCCCCGGGTGGGGTCGTAGAACCGGCACAGCAGCTTGACGAGAGTGCTCTTGCCGCAGCCGTTGCGGCCGACCAGCGCCACAGAGTGTCCACAAGGGATGAACAGGTCCACGCCGCGCAACACCCACGGGTGCTCGTCGTCGTAGCGGAACCACACGTCGGGCAGCTCGATCCCGCGGCGCAGCGGCCGTACCGGGCGCGGACGCCGCGAGACCGGCAGGTCGCTCTCGGCCCGTACCACCGACAGGTAATGGTCGAACAGCAGCACGCCGTGGTTGGCGGCGGCCAGCTCACTCACGATGGATACCAGGGCGCCCTGCACGCCGGCCACGGCCGCGACGAACATCGCGATTGGGCCGCATTACTGGTACGCCGTTCCGCGAGCATGCGTTCGCGCAGGAAGTCGCCGAGCCCGTAGAGCCGGATCTCCTTGGCGGCGTCCAGACCGCTCAACAGCCGGCTGTAGAACATCTCCCGCCGCTCGGCCGGGCTCATCGTCCAGATGACATCGGCCCGGCGGCTGCCCAGTCGCACCTCGCCGACCAGCACCGGGAGGGCGGCGGCGAACACCACGAGGTCAGGACCGGATTGATCACGAAGAGTGTGCCCGCGAAGCCGAGCGCTCGGCCCCGTCCAGGTGTCGGCCGACGGCCGTAGCATCCACATCGGACCGCCGCGTCGCCGGTCCGTCCTGGCGATCCTGCTGGTGGAGGCGAACCAGCCGGTACGGCTCGAGCGGCTGGTCGACCGGGTGTGGGGCGACCGGCCACCCGCGTCCGCGCAGAACGTGCTCGCCAGCCACATCGCGCGGCTGCGCACCGCGCTGGCCGGCACGGGCGTGCGGCTCCCCCGCGGCGACGGCGGCTACCGGCTGGAGGTGGACCCCGACCGCATCGACCTGCACGTGTCCCGCGTGCTGCTGCGACAGGCGACCGTCGCCGGCGACGATGCCACAGCCGACGGCCTGGTCAGCCGGGCGCTGGCGCTCTGGCGGGGCGACCCGTTCACGGGTACGACGGGCCCGTGGCTCCCCCGGGTACGGGACGCGTTGTTCAACCAGTGGCTGGTGGCCGTGCTGGACCACGCCGAATACGAGGTACGGCTCGGCCGGCCGGCCGGGGTGGTCGGCGAGCTGATCGGCCCGGCCGACCGGCACCCACTGGACGAGCGGATACTCGGCCAGCTCATGGTCGCGCTGTCCCGGACCGGCCGCCGGGCCGAGGCGCTGGAACGGCAGCGCGGGGCGGCTGCTGTCGTCGGTCAGGCCCATGGCTGGACCTCCAAAGGGTCGACTCCAATGGGATGGTCGCGTCAGGCTAGCCGAGCGCGGCCATGATCTCGTCGGAGACGTCGAAGGAGACGTGTTCACAACTACTGACCGAGCCGCTCCTGGCGCAGCTGGGGCACGATCCGGGATACCGTCTCAAAGTCAGCATCCTCGTGCAGGACAACGAGCTTCAGCCGGATCGCGGTGGCAACCACCAGGTGGTCGGCGACAGATAACCCGTGATGCTGGCTGTGCGCAGCCAGATCCGTGCGGACGGCGCGAACCACCTCCCACACATCATCCGGCACTGGGACCCATGGGTACGTCGCCCGGATCTCACGCTCGACTTCGTCGTACCGCTTCGCATCAGCGATAGTCAGCGCTTCGACGAGCACCGGCTCGCAGACCGCGACCAGGCCGCGCTCCACCATGTCGTCCCAGTGTGCATCGACCTGGCGACGCAGGATCCGCACCAGAGCGCTCGTGTCGACCAGATAGTTCACTGATCCAGCTCAGGGACGCGGTCGAAGTCGAACCCGCCGTCGTCGGCGATGCGCCGCAGCGACTCCAGCCCGCGGCGGCGGCGTTCACGACTCACCTCAACGGCTTGCCGCAGCGCTTCGTTGACAGTGTCCTTCTTAGTGCTCGTCCCCAACGCGGTCGAAGCCTCCGCCAAGAGGCCCTCATCAACGTCAAGTAGTGTCTTCGCCACGGTCCACCTCCCTCAAGTCAGGATATCCAGCTTGCTAGAAGATATCCAACGCCCGGCCTGGCTGCGCGACGGCGACGACGTCGCAGACGGTTAAGCCGACGGTCGCCTAATCTCGTCGGAGGCGGCCGTAGTTGATCAACGCTCGGCGTTCCTGCGTTCCCGGACGGCTGCCTCGATGCGCAGCAGCAAGCCCCCAAGGACGAGAAGCCCACCGACGAAGACGCCGAACTCGTTGGAAGGCCTGTTGTGGTTGAAAAAGATGATGATCGCTCCCGCAATCGCGGCCAGCGTTCCCAGAACGCGGACTGGTAGCCCGGGCCTCGTGTCCACCGCGGCAATGCATGCACAGTCCGTCTCATCCCACGATGGCACTGCCCCTGGTTGATCAGCCGACTGCCGCCATGATCTCGTCCGGGACGTCGAAGTTGGCGTAGACGTTCTGCACGTCGTCGCAGTCCTCCACCGCGTCGATCAGCTTGAAGATCTTCCGCGCGCCGTCCTCGTCGAGCGGCACCGTCACGGACGGGACGAACGAGGACTCGGCCGACTCGTACTCGATGCCCGCGCCCTGTAGCGCCGACCGCACGGCGAGCAGGTCGGTCGGCTCGGAGACCACCTCGTACGCCTCGCCCAGGTCGTTGCACTCCTCCGCGCCGGCGTCGAGCACCGCACCCAGCACGTCGTCCTCGCTGGCCGGGCCCTTGGGTACGAGGACCACGCCCTTGCGGGCGAACATGTACGCGACCGAGCCGGCATCGGCCAGCGACCCGCCGTTGCGGGTGAGCGCCGTCCGCACCTCGGTCGCCGCGCGGTTGCGGTTGTCGGTGAGGCACTCGATGAGGATGGCGACGCCGTTGGGGCCGTACCCCTCGTACGTCACGGTCTGCCAGTCGGCGCCACCCGCCTCGGCGCCCGAACCGCGCTTGACGGCGCGGTCGATGTTGTCGGCCGGTACGGAACTCTTCTTCGCCTTCTGGATGGCGTCGAAGAGGGTCGGGTTGCCGCTCGGGTCGCCCCCGCCGGTACGCGCCGCCACTTCGACGTTCTTGATGAGGCGGGCGAACAGCTTGCCCCGTTTGGCGTCAACGACCGCCTTCTTGTGCTTGGTCGTCGCCCACTTTGAGTGGCCGGACATCTGACTGACCCTCCGTGTCTCGTCGCGGGCCGCCGGTGTGCCCCACCGGTGGCCCCAGGGGCCGCCCGCTCAGCGCGCCGCCCGCGCGATCTCGACGAAGAGCCGGTGTACGCGCAAATCCCCGGTCAGCTCCGGGTGGAAGGCGGTCGCGAGCAGGTTCCCCTGGCGTACCGCGACAATCCTACCGGCGCCGGGGCCATCGGCCACGGTACCCAGCACCTGGACCGCGTCGCCGACCCGCTCGACCCACGGCGCGCGGATGAACACCGCGTGAAACGGCTCCCCCGGTACGCCGGCGATCGTGACCGGCGCCTCGAACGAGTCCACCTGGCGACCGAAGGCGTTGCGGCGCACCGCCATCTCGATCCCCTCGAACGACTGCTGGTCCGGGCGCCCGTCGAGGATCTCGGTGGCCAACATGATCATGCCGGCGCACGACCCGTACCCGGGCATCCCGGCCTTGATCCGGGACCGGATCGGTTCGAGCACGCCGGTGTCGACGGCGAGCTTGCTCATCGTCGTGGACTCCCCACCGGGGATCACGAGCGCATCGACGTCGTCCAGCTCGGTCGGTCGGCGGACCGGGCGGGCCGCGACGCCGCAGGCCGCGAGCGCCTGGAGATGCTCCCGTACGTCGCCCTGCAGCGCCAGCACGCCGACGACGAGGTCGGCCGTCGTGCTCACCACCCTCGGTTGGCCAACCGCTCTGTCTCGGGCAGCGTGGCGATATTGATGCCGACCATCGCCGCGCCCAGGCCGCGGGACACCTTCGCGATCACGTCCGGGTCGTCGTGGAACGTCGTCGCCTGTACGATCGCCGCCGCGCGCTTGGCCGGGTCGCCGGACTTGAAGATGCCCGACCCCACGAACACCCCCTCGGCGCCGAGTTGCATCATCATCGCCGCGTCCGCCGGAGTGGCGACGCCGCCCGCGGTGAACAGCACCACCGGCAGCTTGCCGGCCCGGGCGACCTCCTGGACGAGCTCGTACGGCGCGCGCAGCTCCTTCGCCGCCGCGTACAGCTCGGTCTCGTCCAGTGTGGACAGCCGGCGGATCCCGCCGCGGATCTGGCGCATGTGCCGGGTCGCCTCGACCACGTTGCCGGTGCCCGCCTCGCCCTTGGACCGGATCATCGCGGCACCCTCGGCGATGCGGCGCAGCGCCTCGCCCAGGTTGGTCGCGCCGCACACGAACGGCACGGTGAACGCCCATTTGTCGATGTGGTGGGCCTCGTCGGCGGGCGTCAACACCTCGGACTCGTCGATGTAGTCGACGCCGATCGCCTGCAGGACCTGGGCCTCGACGAAGTGGCCGATGCGGGCCTTGGCCATCACCGGGATGGACACCGCCGCGATGATTCCATCGATCATGTCGGGGTCGCTCATCCGGGACACGCCACCCTCGGCGCGGATGTCGGCCGGGACGCGCTCCAGCGCCATGACGGCGACGGCGCCGGCGTCTTCGGCGATCTTGGCCTGGTCCGGCGTGACCACGTCCATGATCACGCCACCCTTGACCATCTCGGCCATGCCACGCTTCACGCGGGCGGTACCGGTCACCGGGGCGGTATCAGTCGGCTCAGACATAGCTCTACCGTACGTCCGCACCGGCGAGCCGCCGACGGCCAATCGCGGGCCGGTGGACTGCGCAGTGGCCCAGCTCACCGGGCCAGCTACGGGGACAGCGGGTCGAGTGAGGTGGCGTCGACGTCGAAGTAGGCCGGGCTCGGGTGCCGGCGGGTGAGCCCGAGCACCCGCACGAGTGGCCGGCGGCGTACCGCCAGCGCATCGCGTACGAGGTCGTTGTGCATCTGCCGGGCCAGGTCGACCCGGCGGCTCGCGACGACCACCGGCTCGTCCAGGTCGAGAGAGAGCTTGCGCAGCAGGTGGGTGAGGTCGTTCTCCGGCGCCTCCCGCTCGTCCGGCCGGGCGTCCAGCGCGGCCCGGGCCGCCGCATAGAGGTCCGGCACGGCCGCCTCCTCGGCGAGCACGGCGGCCGCCGCGGCCCGGCGTACCAGGTG
>JAEHDK010000730.1 GCA_016880465.1 Micromonosporaceae bacterium | reverse complement strand
CCTGCAGCGGCGCGCGGCGACGATGTCGTTCGCGGCCCGGATGTACGCGTTCCCGGGCGGCAGTGTCGACCCGGCCGACGCCGACCGGCCGGCGACGGTGGACCTCTCCGGCCGGCTCGGGCTGCCCGCGCCGCAGGCCCACGCCGTGTGCTGCGCCGCGCTGCGCGAGGTCGAGGAGGAGACCGGGCTCGTCCTGCCGGCCGGGGCGCTGACGCCGTGGGCCCGGTGGATCACGCCGGAGTTCGAGCCGCGCCGGTTCGACACGTACTTCTTCGTCGCCACGATGCCGCCCGACCAGGTCGCGGAGAACGTGTCGGGCGAGGCGGACCACGCCCTGTGGATCCGGCCGGCGGCCGCGCTCGACCGGGTGGCCGGCGGCGAGATCGCGATGCTGCCGCCGACCATCGTCACGCTGCGGGAGCTCGCTGAACACTCCGATGTGGACAGTGTCCGCCGGGCCGCCGCCGGGCGCGACGCGGCCACCGCCGTCATGCCGCGCGTTGTCGCCGGCCGCCTGGTGCTCTGACCCGGCACGCCGGCGGGAATGGCCGGTGGGGGAGCCGATTGACGCCAGCGACCGGTCAGCTCTGCGGGGTAACGTCCGACACGCTGAGCGAGGAGTCCCGGCTCAGCACCGCCACCAGCCGCAGCTCGCCGTCGGTCACCCGCCAAGCCAGCAGGTGCTGTTCCCGGCCGTCGCCGGTGCGTACGAGGGCGGTGTCGCGGTCCAGCCAGCCCACCACGAGCGCGGCGCCGAACCCCGCCGTGCCGGCGCCGACCGGGGCGACAAGGGCGCGCTGGACGGTGGCGTTCGCCGGGTTCACCACGGCGGCCGCGAGCGCGGCCCGGCCGTACCGCTCGGGCAGGCGCAGGCTGTTCGCGTCGCAGTCCCGTACGGCTCGACCGGACGGGCCGGCGTACAGGAATCCGGGGCTGCGCCACGGACCCAGCCAGGAGATGCGGTCACCGGTGATGACCGTGTCGGTCGCGTTGCCGCCCGGGTATCGGCGGATCCGCGCCGGGGCGGTGGCCGGTTCACCGACCGACAGCAGGGCGACCACCCGGTCGGTGAGCGCCGGCGGCACGCCGGGGGAGGCGCCGGCACTCGACGGCGGCGTGCTGGCACCTGGCGTGAACGTACCGGCACCCGCCGTGGGCGTACCGGCCGGTCGCGTCGGGCTGCCGAGCTCCGGTCCGGGCGGCGCCGGCGCGCCCTGGATGGTCAGCGTGTCCGCGGCCTCCAGCAGGGTCGGCACGGTGACCCCGGTACGCGGGTCGAGGAGCAGCGAGCCGTTCGGCCCGGACACGAGCAGTGTGTCCGCGGTGAGCCAGGCGACCGAGGTGGTCACCGCGAGCGCCGGGTACGGGTGGGCGGCCGCGGTAGCCAGGTCGACGATCGTGACGACGTCGTTGCCGACGAACGCGGCCCGGGTCCCGTCCGGGGCGAGCGACGTGGTCGTCAGCGGCGGTACGGGCTGGTTCGGCGTCGGCCACACGTCGGCGACCAGATCCTGGTCCATCTGCCACACCCGGCCGTCCTCGCCGAGCACCATCGGTGGCGATCCGACACTCTGCGAGATGGCCAGCGCCCGCCGTATCCGCGCCGCCGACAGCAGGCCCGCGGAGCGCGAGCGGTCGAGTTCGACGGCGGCCGGTAGCGCGGTGTTGCGCAGCGGCAGCCCGAGCTGGTCCGCGAACGGCGGTACGACGTCCACCAGCGGTGGCAGCGCCGTGGGCGCCGGCGGTGGGGCGACCTCGGGCGGTGTCCGGCCGCGCGGCGCGGCGCACAGCCCCAGCACGATGACTCCGGCGATGCCGGCCGCGATCAGCCAGCGATGCCGGCGCAGCCCGCCACTGCGGTCCCAGACCTGGGCGGCGAGTTCGGCCGCGGCCGACGCGGTGAGCGCCGGGCCGTGCCAGCTGCCCAGCGCGGGCCGGTCCGGTTCGCCGTCGTACCCGGTCCGGCCCCACGCGGTCGCCTCGCGCCGGAAGATGCGGTCGAGAAAAGCGTCGGCCGCCCCGACCCGGCCCAGCCGGCGCTCGGTGAAGCCGAGCCAGCGCCAGCGCGCTGCGACCGCGCCGAGCAGGTCGTCCACAAAGGACTCGACAAGCCGGTCGTTCCCGGACAGCGAGTGGGCCGCGGCACGAAGTCCGGGAGCGCGCCGCTCCACGAACGCCACGAACTCGTCCGGCGGTCCCGCCGCGGTGCGCGTCATGTGGCCTCCTGCCGCCGGCGTACCCCTTGCATGGTGGCAAGGATGGCCGGCAGGGGAAAGGCTCAACCGGCGCGGCGCCGGAAGCAGACGTCCGTCGACCAGCGCGCGAAGCCCAGTTTCAGGTAGAGCTTCACCGCGGTGGTGTTGGCCTCGTCGACGTAGAGCATGGCCTGGTCGAGGCCCTGGCCGCGCAGGTACCGCAGGCCGGCCACCGTCAGTGCCTTGCCGAGCCCGAGCCCGTGCGCCGACGGATCGACGCCGAGTACGTAGACCTCGCCGATCGGCTCGTGATGGTGCGGCTCGGTGTTCGATGGTAGTGGATGCGTGTGGACCTCGCCGTGCACCTTCGTCCAGTGGAACCCGAGCAGCTCGGCGCCCCGCTCGGCCAGCAGGAACCCGGCCGGGTCGAACCACGGCTCGTTCATCCGGATGTGCAGGTCGGCCAGCTTCCACCGGCCCTGGTCGGGGTGGCCGGCGAAGGCGCGGGCGTTGACGGCGAGCCAGGCTTCGTCGTCCTCGCCCGGGCGGAAGGGCCGGATCGCCACGCCCGGGGGCAGGTCGGCAGCGGGCAGCGGCGCGAACAGCGAGCGGCGCAACTGCAGGAGCACGCGGGCGCGCTCGAAGCCCATGGTGAGGGCGAGGGCGGTGGCGGACGGGTGGTCGCCGTGCGCCCAGAGGCGCAGCCGGCCGGCCGGATCGGCCCGCGTGGCGGCCGCCAGCGCACCCTCGACCAGGGCCCGGCCGAGCCCCCGGCGCCGGTACATCGGGTGGACCACGAGCTCCGCCGACGGGCCGTCGACCTCGTCCGTGGTGTCCAGATGGGCGTACCCGACCAGCCCTCCGCCCGGCTCGCGGGCCAGTAGGTGGGTCGCTGGTGCGTCGCCACCGTGCCGCAGGTGCAGCACGACATGTTCGGCGAGGGGGTACGCACCGTCGGCGTCGCCGGCCGCACCGGCCAGCTCGAGCACCTCGCTGACCGCGTCCGGTTCCAGGTGGTCGGTGTCGCGCAGTGCGGTCGTGGCCGGTCTCACCCGGTCACCGTAACCGGCCGGCGCGGACCGGCCGTCACGCCGGGGCGCGGGCTGGCAGGTCGGCCGGCAGCGGCCGGGTGGCCGGGACCACGAACTTGTACCCGACCTGGCGGACCGTACCGATCATCGATTCATACTCGGAGCCGAGCTTGGCGCGCAGCCGCCGTACGTGGACGTCGACCGTACGGGTGCCGCCGAAGTAGTCGTACCCCCACACGTCACGCAGCAGCTGGTCCCGGGTGAACACCCGGCCGGGGTGCTGGGCCAGGAACTTCAACAGCTCGAACTCCTTGTACGTGAGGTCGAGCGGCCGGCCCTTGAGCTTCGCCGCGTACGTGTCCGGGTCGATGGTCAGCTCGGCCGCCCGGATCAGCCCGCCGGCCGCGGCGGCGGTGCTGGTAAACCGGGAGACCGCGAGCCGCAGCCGGGCCTCCACCTCGGCCGGACCGGCAGTGGCGAGGACCACATCGTCGAGCCCCCAGTCGGCGTTGACCGCGACCAGGCCGGCCTCCCGGACGACGGCGATCAGCGGGACATCGAGCCCGGTGGCGGCCAGGACCCGGCAGGTCGCCCGGGCCTCGGCCAGGTCGGCGCGGGCGTCGACGAGTACCACGTCGGGGCTTAGCCCGGCGACGAGCGCGCGGACGTCCCGCGGGGCACGGCGGACCGCATGCGGCAGGAGATCGACCGCGGGGAGCACGGTCGACGCGTCGCCGCCGGGCGACGCCACCAACATCAAGATCTCCACGCACTCCTCCGTCGGGCCGAACCTGCGGGAGCAGGCGCGCCGGCGTCTTTGACGGGCAGGTAACCCAAGACAATAGCCGAACAGGGGCCGGGACCAGGCATGGTGTGTCAGGGCGTACACACCTCTGGCACGATCGTGCTGTGTTCCCCTCTTCGTCGAGCCCCGACGCCGGCAGCCGCGGCGAGCGCCCCCGCGGCGGCACCCGGGCCGGTGGCCAGCGCGGTCCGGGCGCCCGCGGCGCCGACTCCTGGGACGCCGAGCGCCGGGAGCGG
>JAEHDK010000094.1 GCA_016880465.1 Micromonosporaceae bacterium | reverse complement strand
GTTGCCGCGACGCGCCGAATGCGGCCCGGCTGCGTCGAGGGGTCATCACCGTGGACCGAAGGTGAACGGACCCCCTCTGTCACGGCACTCGGCCAACCTGATCCGCGGCTGGCGGCTGCGGCGGACCGCACGCCCTGACCATCTTCGACGATCTCGACCGGCCCGACGCCGACCACGTCCGCGCCAGGCTCCGCCGGCTCGAGGACGCCGTACGCCGTCCTGGCGAGCTGACACGGTTGCCCGGTTAGCCGCCGCTAACCGGCTAGTCCGCGCAGGACCAACGGCAACCGGGTGGGCCCCCCGTCGACCACCCGAACGGGTACACCCCAGTCCTGCCGGGTGAGGTGGCACGCGGCGTGCTCGGCATCGGCGTCGCAGGTGGCCGCCTGCGCGACGACCTGCAGGACGCCGGTCGGAACGCTCGCCGACAGGACGAGCGTGCGGGACAGCGAGGTCGACTCGCCTGCCCCGTCCTGCAGCAGCTCGGGCGGGGACGCCGAGACGACCAACCGGCTGGGCGGGCCCAACGACTCGTCCAGCTTCTGGCCAGGGGCCGGCGTGAAGATCACATCAAGGGTGATCTCGCCGGGCGCCAGCTCGGTCGGCGGGCGCTCGCTACGCCGCCGCGCCCCGGCGACCGACGCGTCGAGGGCGCCCGGCGCCAGCTGGGTGAGCCGGTGCGCGGCGGACTCCACCACGACCACCGCGCCGTCGGCGGCCAGGACGACGTCGCTCGGCTCGGCGAGCCCACTGGCCACAGTGGACACCATACGGGTGGCCGGGTCGTACCGGCGGATAGCCCCGTTGTACGTGTCCGCGACGAGCACCGAGCCGTCCGGCAGCGCGCTCACCCCGAGCGGGTGCTGGAACAGCGCCTGGCCGGCGGGCCCGTCCACGTGGCCGAAGTCGAACAGGCCCTGGCCGACCGCGGTGTGCAGGACACCGTCTTCGATCCAGCGCAGCGAGGAGGTCTCACTGTCGGCCAGCCACAGCCGCTCGCCGTCGACGGCGAGGCCGGACGGCTGCGCCAGCCACACGTCCGGCAGCGGCCCGTCGCGCAGCGCCTCCACGTTGGTACCCGCGTAGCCGCCGGCGGTCCGCCGTACCGGGTCGAACCACCAGAGCTGGTGGATTCCGGCCATCGCGACGATGACGAGGTCGGCGTACCAGGCGACGTCCCAGGGCGAGGACAGGTCGGCGGCCCGGGCGTCGTGCGGCTGGTCGCCCGCCGAGCGCCACGGCCGGCCCGAGCCGGCGACCGTCCGCACCTCGCCCGAGTCGAGCCGTACTCCACGCAGCAGGTGGTTGACCGTGTCGGCGACCACGAGGTCGTACCCGACGACCTCCGCCACGTGCGGCGGCACCAGGCACAGCCCCTGCGGCTCGGAGAACGTGGCCACGTCGGGCGGTCCGTCCTGGCGGCCGCGGGCGCCCGTACCGATCCGGCGGACGATCGTCTCACCGTCCTCCGCCAGCTGCAC
The DNA here is from genome assembly GCA_016880465.1 of Micromonosporaceae bacterium. Lineage (GTDB taxonomy): Bacteria > Actinomycetota > Actinomycetes > Mycobacteriales > Micromonosporaceae > EFPC-2. Next base: position 1,155 of record JAEHDK010000094.1, on the reverse strand, counting down.
GATCGAGTGCCGGGCCGTGTCGCTGACGAGAAACCCCCGATCCAGGGGTACGGCCTTGCCGGGGAAGCGCAGTGCGGTGGAAACCTCGGCCGGCGGCACGTACGGCCCGTCGCCGCGGTGCAGCGCACCGGTCGCCTCGTGGGTGGCGATCAGCTCGTCGACCAGCCGAGCCAGTCCCTCGGCGTGCCCCTCGCCGGCCATGCTCGCGACCAGGTGCCCCGCCGGGTCGACGACGGCGAGCGTCGGCCATGCCTTTGCCGCGTACTGCTGCCAGGTGGTCAGCTCCGGGTCGTCGAGGACCGGGTGGGCCACCCCGTACCGCTGCACGGCGGCGGCGAGCGCCTCGGGATCCTTCTCGTGCTCGAACTTCGGCGAGTGCACGCCGATGACCACGAGCACGTCCGCGTACTTCTCCTCCAGCGGCCGCAGCTCGTCCAGCACGTGTAGGCAGTTGATGCAGCAGAAGGTCCAGAAGTCGAGTACGACGATCTTGCCACGTAGCTCGGCCAGGGTCAGCCGGTGGCCGCCGGTGTTCAGCCAGCCGCGGCCGGTCAGCTCTGGTGCCCGTACGCGCGCCCGACGAGGTTCGGTCATGCGCACCAGTGTGCCCGGCCCGCCCCGGCCCGGTGCGTCGGCCGGCAGAGATCGCTGACCTATGTCGTACCCGGGTTCGGCCGGATCGCGTTGGCCGGCGCCAGGCACAGGATCGGGTTGTCACCCTCACCCAGCTCGACGTACGGCTGCCTGGCATCCGGGCACAGGTCCTTGTTGTCCACTCTGGACACGACGGTGAACGCGCCCGCGGCCGTACAGTCCACCGCGACGGCGGTGCTGTCGACCTGCTTGACGCATGTGTTCACGGCGAAGGCGGGCCCGTTGTCGGTACGTGGCCAGAGGTAGGCGGTGAGCCCGATGACCGCGAGCAGGACGAACGCGCCGACCGCGATCAGCAGGCCGGTGTGCGAACCGGTCGCCTCGACCGGGCGTTCGGCGGGCTGGGGGTCGCCCCGCCACTCGGGGTGCTCCGGGGCGGCCGGCCGGTCCGGTGTGGCTGGCCGCCCGGTGGCCTCCTCGATCTGCTGTGCCCAGCTCGGTACGGCGCCCGGCCGGGCCGCCTCGGCGAAGCCCGACCGCGCCGCCGGGTACGCCGGCGCG
>JAEHDK010000729.1 GCA_016880465.1 Micromonosporaceae bacterium | reverse complement strand
GGTGAGCGACTACACCGGTAACGGGATCAGCGACATCGCGGTGTTCCTCCGGTCCACGAAGCAATGGTTCCGCTGCTGCACGGCAGTGACGGCTTCCGGCTGGGGCGACCCCGGCGACATCCCGCTCGCCCACGACTACACCGGCGACGGCAAGACGGACTTCGCGGTGTCCCGCCCGGTCACCAACGGATCCGTTACGGCGGCGGCGTCATGGTCTCCGGCTGGGGCGAACCGGGCGACCTGCCCACCGCGGCATCAGCAATCACGACATGACAACGTGGCACCATGGCGGCCAGGAACTGAGCTCCTGCGGCGCGCTGACCGGCAGACATCCGGTCAGCCGCCGTGGTGCTCGTCCGGCACGCGGGCGGATATGACCGACCGGAACGCATCGATGACCGCGGCCAGTTCGGCGAGGAGACCAGGGAGCGTGGTGGTGCCGCTCCCACCGATCGTCACGGCCCGAAGTTCGGTGGGCTTCGGCATCCGCTCGACGATGTCCGGAAGCGCGTCGACCAACCGGCCATGGACGCTCATGGGAGACCGCTCGTTCTCTATCTGCGCGCGGGCCCGCTCCCGTTCGACCGCGAGCAGCTCCCGTTCGTGGCTCGCGGCGGCTTCCGCGCCCGCCATCACCAGGTCACCGTCCAGCGTGAGGCGCTTGAGAAGCTGCTCACGTTCGATGCGCAGCCGGCCGGTCTGGCTCTCCTCCTCGTGTCGAGCCCGCTCGAGGTTCAGCTCGTGCAGGGTCGTCGCGTGCCGCAAGTCGGCGAGCCGGCGGCCGTTCTCCTGCTCGTGCTCGGCACGCCGGACCCGCTCGGCCGTCTCCCGGTCGAAGGTCGCGGCCTCGTCCTGCGCGCGCAGCTCTGCGATCTCACCGGCGTTCGCCATGCGCTGGGTCTCGCGTTGACGCTCGGCGGCCAGCTCGCGCTCGGCGATCGCGGTCTCGACGGACACCTCGGCGAGCCTCGCGATCTGCGCCTGCTCGGCCCGGTACGGCCTTTGCAGGCTCTCCCACAGCCGGGCCGAGCTGACCACCGCCTCCTTGATCTGAACGGTGACGATGCGCAGGCCAAGGCCCGTGTCCGTACCGCCCGCCCCTTCGGCGACGCTTCGTAACCGTGCGGTCAACTCCTCGATGATCGGCTGCTTGTCGCTGAGTACCTCGACGATGCTCATCGTGGCGACCTTGTCCTTGATGGCCGCCTCGGCCTGTTCCCGGAGCTGGATGTTGACCAACCGCATCGGATCGTCCACATCGGAGAAATCCAGCTTCCGGTACGCCACGGCGAAGTCCTGGATGATCCACTGCACGTACGCCTGCACGACCAGACCTTGCAGCTCACGGCAGATGCTGAACGCGCTGATGAGAATCGTCTGCATTGCGCCGGGCACGACGAGATACGAGTCCGTCGCCGGGTGGTACCGGAACGAGGTGCCGAGGCCGACGTGCAGCGGCTCGGTGCGGCCCCGGCGGGTGTGCACCACGTACGCGTTCGGTGGCACGACAACCGTCTTCCATCGACCGAAGCCGGTGATCCGGACCTCGACCGCCTGGGACGAGCTGGCACCGCCGCGCGGGCCGGCCAGTGTTCCCGTCGCCACGCGCTCGACCGGCGCGGCCGGCGCCGCTGCCGGTGCCATCGGCGCGGCCCGCTTGGCGCGCAGGTCCTGCTCGAGCTGCTCCTGCTGCGCCACGACCTGGTCGAGGTACACGTTACGGTTCTCGCTGGACGACATGCCGGCCTCCCGTTGGCGGAAACACCGACCATCTTTCCCGCTCTGTCAAGCCGGCAGAGCCGGGCGAGACCGTGGGTCAGGAGCCGGCGGGCCAGGAGACCTGGGTGGAGTGGTAGTAGTTGATGCCCATGACGTGCCACCGCGGCCCCATGTTGGCGGTCGTCCGGATCGTCTCCGTCCACAGTGGTGCTTCGACGCCGAGCACCGCGGATCCCGTCACGCCGCTGAGGTAGTTGCCCGGGTCCCAGCTGTACGCCTTGTCCACGTCGATGAACCCGGCCCACCGCTGGCCGAGTTTGGTGCTGCCGCGGTACTTCATGTCCAGGTAGGTCAGGTTGGCCGACAACATGATCACCTTCGTGCCGTTGGCGGCCGCGGCGACGACGGCGGAGTTGCTGGCCGTCGTACCCCAGTACTGGGCGACCGTGCTGGGCAGCGGTGTGGCGTTGACGATGTCGTGCCAGCCGACCACGGTCTTACCGTGCCCCGCGACGATCTGCTGTGCCTGGTTGATGAAGGTGCGATAGTCCGCCGGCGTGGTCGAGCTGGCCTCGTCGCCACCGATGTGCAGGTACGGGCCCGGAGTGAGCGCGGCGATCTCGCCGAGCACCTGGTCGATGAAGACGTACGTCAGCGGTAGCGGGACGCACAGCGAGCTGAAGCCGACGGCGGTTCCGGTGTACCGGGGCGGCGCGACGCCGCTGCAATTGAGCTGGGCGTATGACGCCAGTGCCGCGTTCGTGTGCCCCGGCATGTCGATCTCCGGAACGATGGTGATGTACCGGGCGGCCGCGTACGCCACGATCGCCGAGTAGTCGGCCTGGGTGTAGAAGCCGCCCGGATCGCCACCGACCGCGGTTGCCCCGCCGTAGATCGCCAGGTTGGGCCAGCTGTTGATGGCGATGCGCCAGCCCTGGTCGTCGGACAGGTGCAGGTGCAGGTAGTTCACCTTGTACAGGGCGATCTGGTCGATGTACCGCTGAACCTGGCCGCGCTGGGCCATGGCTGGTGTCGTTGAGTATCCATCCAACCCCTCGACCGAGAGCGTCCTGGCGGTCTTGACACGAGCGGACAAGGCTATAACTGTGGTCGGCGTCACATCCGCCCTCTGAAGGAGGCGTTATGAACTTCGTCGTGGCGGTCCTAATCGGAGCGGCACTCGGCCTAGTACGGCAGCCCGGGATCGTTATGTAGATAGTTGTTGATGGGCGGTCCGCTCGGCGTGTCTGCGGGTGCGTGGACGGCCG
>JAEHDK010000728.1 GCA_016880465.1 Micromonosporaceae bacterium | reverse complement strand
GTGCCGCCGGACGCCGCGACACCGCGCAGCTTCTCTTTGCGCAGCCGCCCCGCCAGCCCCGCGGCCCGCAGCGCGGCCAGTACGGCGAACCCGGCGGCCAGGCCGACGCCGAGGCGACCGTGGAACGGGATCAAGCCGACCGCCCCGCCGGCCACCCAGGCGAGCATCAGCAGGGTCTCGGCATGCGCGAACGCGCTCGCCCGGACCTGCTCGGGGATCCGCTCCTGTATCGACGCGTCCACCGCGAGCTTCGCCAGCCCGCTGGCGACCGCGGCGGCCAGGCACAGCAGCGACACGAGCAGCAGGCTGAACCGCAGCGTGCCCACCACGGCGAGGCCGGCGACCAGGACGAGTACGCCGGCCTGCAGGACGAGCGGGCGCCGGATGCGCAGCCGGGTGCCGATCGCGGTGGACAGGAAGGTACCGGCCGCGAGCGCCCCGCCGACCAAGCCCAGCGCGGCCTCGTCGGACAGCTTCACGTCGAGGAGCTGGGTCGGCAGATCGCCGGCCTTGATGCTGAACGCGAGGAACAGCAGCAGGAACCCGTAGAGGGCGCGCAGGCCCGCGCTCCCCGCCACGGCGGCCACGACGAGCCGGCCGGAGAGCACCTGCGGCGCGTTCGCCGGGCGGCGCCACGGCATCTGCCACAGCCGCGGCACGGTCTCCGGTGGGTCCGAGTCGGCCCGCGGCGGCAGGCGCAGCGCGAACACCATGCCGATGACGAAGATCACCGAGGAAATCCGCAGCGGCCACTGCGGACCGATCTGGATCGCGAGGATGCCGAGCGGCACAACGACCGCGCCCGCGATCGTGCCGTAGACGCTGGCTCGGGCCCCGGCCTCGGAGAGCCCGAGGCGGGCGGGCAGCAGGCGCGGCACGGCGGCCGAACGAGCCACCCCGTACGCCCGGGACAGCGCGAGCACGCCGAACGCGGCCGGATACAGCCCGAACCCGTGGATGTAGTCCGACATGAGCCACGCGAGGAACGCCCGACCCAGCATGGTCGTGGCCAGCGCGTACCGCCGGCCGTGCCGGAAGTGGTCGAGCAGCGGACCGACCACGGGGGCGAGGAGGGCGAACGGCACCATCGTCACGAGCAGGTACAGCGCGACCTTGCCGCGTGCCTCGCCGACCGGTGCCGAGAAGAAGATGGTGCCGGCCAGCCCGATCGTGATCAGCGTGTCGCCCGCGCAGGATGCGGCGTGCAGGTCCAGGAGCCGCGTCATGCCCAGCTCGCCCGCGGCCCCGCGGTCCCGGACGGTACGTACGTGCCGGCTCACCCACCGCCCGCTGGCCCGGGTGCGCCGGACGACCACGCGCGTCCCCCGCACCGCGGTACCCGCGGCGTGGCCGAGCGAGCGGACCAACGGCATAGCACCATCCTGACGTATGGATGCCGGGTCTCGTAGGGAACAATGGTCGGGTGACCCGTACCGCCTCTCGCACCGTACGCCTCGATCCGGCCTGCGCGGACGCAGTTGAGCTGGCTCGGTCCGGGGTGACCGAGGTCGAGCCGGACTGGGTGGGCGACCACATCGCCGTGGTTGCGGAGGGCGAGCGCATCGCGACCCACCTGTTCGAGTGCCACCTGCCCGGCTACCGCGGCTGGCGCTGGGCCGTCACGGTCGCCCGCGCGCTGCGGAGCCGCCAGGTCACGATCTGCGAGACCGTGCTGCTGCCCGGCCCCGCCGCGCTGCTCGCGCCCGGCTGGGTGCCGTGGCAGGAGCGCCTGCAGCCCGGCGATCTCGGCGTCGGCGACCTGCTGCCGACCGCGCCGGACGACGACCGGCTCGCGCCCGGCTACGTCCTGTCCGACGACCCCGCGGTCGAGGAGGTCTCCTGGGAGCTGGGCCTCGGCCGGCCGCGGGTGATGTCCCGGGAGGGCCGTACGGAGACGGCCCAGCGATGGTACGACGGCGACCACGGTCCGGCCGCGCCGATCGCGCTGGCCGCGCCCCGGGCGGCGCGGTGCGCTGGCTGCGGCTTCTACCTGCCCCTGGCCGGCTCGCTGCGGCCGGCGTTCGGGGTGTGCGGCAACGTCTACGCGCCGGACGACGGCCAGGTGGTGACCGCCGACCACGGCTGCGGTGCCCACTCCGAGGTGTTGGTGGAGCCCGAGACGGCCGTCGAGGAGCTGCCGACCGTCTACGACGACAGCGAGGTCGAGTCCATCGGGGTGAGCCGCTCGCCGGGTTCGGTGTCGACCGACGAGGAGCCCTACGGGCACGGCTGAGCCGGACCGGCAGAGCCCACGGCCGCCCGGCGTCGCGGTCAGGACCGCCGGCGCCGGTTGCGATCGTGTACGACCATCACCGCCAGGCCGACCAGGCCCCAGGCAAATCCGGCGACACAGATGCCGATCCAGCTGCCGTGCCCGCCGGCGGCGAGCCGCTGGCGGAACGGCAGCAGCGCGAGACCGATGACCGCCCAGGCCACCACGCCGCCGACGGCGAACGGCACCATCGGCGTCTCCAGTGGTGGCGGCGGCTCACGGTTCGGTTCGGGCATCCCGACAGCGTACGATGCGGCTGGCGTCCCAGACGTCGTGACCACCGCCACAACGTAATGTAATTAGCCAGGCTTATTAGCTAAGCTAATCACTGTGACGGAACGGATGGTGATGGCAAAGCGCAGCGGGGCCGCGGCAGCGCAGCTCGCACAGTCGCTGCGGGGCGCGATCACCCGGTTCAACCGGCGGGTCCGGCAAGCCCGGCCTGTCGGCGATGTCACGGCCACGCAGCTCTCCGCCATGACCAGCCTCGAGCTGGCCGGTGCGCTGACCCCCCGTGAGCTCGCCGATGCCGAACGCGTCCAGCCACCGACGATGACCAAGATCGTTGCGAGGCTGGAGGAGCGCGGTCTGGTTCAGCGCACGCCGCACCCGACCGACGGCCGGCAGGTCATCCTGTCCGCGACCGACCAAGGGCGGTCCGTGCTCGCGCTGCACGAACGCATGCGCGACGAATGGCTGACCAACGCGCTCGCCGACCTGACCCCGGAGGAGCGTGCCACGCTGAAGCGGGCCGCCGAGATCCTGGAAAAGATCGCCCGCGGCTGACCGGGCGGCCGCCACCGGCGGCCAGACCTCCCGTCCGTCCACCGTGTTGGGTGGGTACGGAGTTGAGGAGGCGCACCCCGAGTGCGGAGACGACTTGGCACGACGTTCCAGTCCCTGACGGTCCGGAACTACCGGCTGTTCGCGAGCGGCCAGCTCATCAAGTTGATCGGCGTCTGGATGCAGTTCATCGCCCAGGACTGGCTGGTGCTGCAGCTGTCCGGCGACTCGGCTACCGCGCTCGGGTTCGTCACCGCACTCCAGTTCTTCCCGATCCTCGTGCTCAGCCTGTACGGCGGCCGCCTCGCCGACCGGCACGACAAGCGCAAGCTGCTGGTCGTTGTCGCTGCGATGTGGAGTGTGCAGGTCACTACGCTGGCCGTGCTCATCGCTACCGGTGCCGTACAGCTATGGCACGTGTTCATGTTCGCCGCGCTGCTGGGTACGGTCAATGCCATCGAGACGCCGGTCCGGCAGTCGTTCGTCTCCGAGCTGGTCGGCACCACCCTCCTGCCGAACGCGCTCTCCTTGTCCGGTGCGACGTTCAACTCGGCCCGCGTCGTCGGGCCGGCCATCGCCGGCCTGGTGATCGCCGGCTTCGGTATCGGGCCGGTCTTCGTGACCAGCGCGGCGCTCTCGCTCTCCCCGCTCGTGAGCCTGCTGCGGATGCGCCCGAGCGAACTCCACCGGGACGGCCTGCCCTCGCGCGCCGACCGGCGGGAGGCCTCCACTCTGGACGGGCTCCGGTACGCCTGGCGGCGGCCCGACCTGCTGCTACCCATCGTGATGATCGGGATCATCTGCGCGGTGGGCTTCAACTTCGGTATCACGCTTGCGGTGCTGGCCAAGACGACGTACCACACCGGGGCCGCCTCCTTCGGCCTGTTCACGACCGTGCTGGCGGCCGGCTCGCTGTGCGGCGCCCTGGCCAGCTCCGGTCGCCGGTCCCGGCCGTCGGTCTACGTGGTGATCGGGGCCGCCGTCGCGTTCGGCGTACTGGAGACCGCGGTGGGGCTGGTCTCCGGGTACTGGCTCGTGGTCCTGCTCCTGCTGCCGACCGGGTTCTCGATGATCTTCTTCGCCCAGGCGGCGAACCAGCGGGTGCAGCTCGGCACCGACCCGGCGTACCGCGGCCGGGTGATGGCCCTGTACGTCCTGGTCTTCCTCGGTACCACGCCGGTCGGTGGGCCGCTGGTCGGCTGGTTGGCGGAGACCTTCGGCGCTCCGGTGAGCATCTGGGGCGGCGGCCTGCTCTCCCTCGCGACGGCGCTGGGCGCGCTGGCGGTGCAGCTGCGCTCGTCCGGAGACCGGCTCACCATGCGGGTCCGGCCGCTGCCGAGGTTCTCGGTCTCGGCGGCGCCGAGCACGATTGCCCGGCTGGAGGAGCCGGCGGGCATCCGGTAACCGGCAACTCAGCGAACTCCGTAGCAAATCGAAGGGGTTCGTCGTAGCCTCAGGACGTGGCGGTGGTCCACGCCCTCGTCGTTGCGGTCGCGCTGGTAGCACTGGCGTGCCTTCCCTGTGCGATAGCACTGTTCATCACCAACGTCGATACGTGGGCGGAGTCGGGGTACCGGGCGGTCCGGCGCGTGGCCCGGCGGACCCGGGCCCGGCTGTGCCGCAGGCGCGGCCTGGGCTGGCTGGTGGCTCCGGCGCCGGAGGTGCCCCTCGGCCCGCCGATCGAGCAGATCGCGGCCGACCTTCGCCGGCTCGGCCGTCAGCGGCTCGGCATCGCGACCCGCTCGACGGTCTGGTTCACGGCGGTCCAGCGGGCGTACGACGACCGGCTCCGGCTCGCCTGCCGGTCGCTCGCGATCGAGGAGCACCTCGACAAGCTGCGCGGCGTCGATCTCGAGATCGAGCGGCTCCGGGTCGAGGGCGAGCTGGTCGGCGCCGGCCTGGTCCTCGGCCCGGTCGACGCGGACCGTACGTAGTGCGGCTGTTCGTGGCGGTGTACCCGCCGGACGCCGTGGCGGACGATCTCGCCGCCAAGGTGGCCGAGCTGCGGATCGGCCAGGCCGCCGCCGAGGGGATCAACGCCCGGCTCGCCGGCCGCCCGGGCTGGCACGTGACGCTGGCGTTCCTCGGCGAGGTCGACGACGGTCTGCTCGACCGGGTGTGCGACGCGGTCGGCAGCGGCGTCGTGCGCTGGCTGGATCGCGGGTTCCCGGTACCCAACCTGCGCGTCGCGGGCGGCGGGCGGTTCGGTCGGGGGCGGTTCACCGTGCTCTGGGCGGGCCTGACCGGCGACGTGGAGCCGATCCGGGAACTGGCCGAGTCGGTACGGCAGCAGCTCAAGCGGGCCCGTATCCGGTACGACGGCAAGCCGTCCCGGCCACACCTGACGATCGCCCGGCCCGGTGACCGGCTGCCCGCGGCGACGATCGCCGCCGACCTGGCTGACCTAGCCGGATACGATGGTCCACAGTGGAGCGTTGACACGGTCGAGCTCGTCCGCAGCCACCTCGGTCCGCGGCCGCAGTACGACCACCTCGAGGCGTGGTCGCTGGCCGGACCGGGACCGCCACCGCCGGCCTAGCCCCGGCGCGCAACCCCGGCGGCCGGGGTTAGCCGGCCGCCGGGGCCCGTCGCCTACCAGGCCCAGGCCTCGGGGCCGGGCCCGCCGTTGCCGATCGGCGGGAACAGCTCGTCGAGCCGGGCGAGCGTCTCGTCGGTCAACGACACGTCCAGCGCGCCGAGGGACGCGTCGAGCTGCTCCACCGTGCGCGGACCGATGATCGGCGAAGTCACGCCGGGCCGGGAGAGCAGCCAACCCAGCGCGACGTTCGCGGGGTCGTAGCCGAGCTCGGCGCACAGCTTCTCGTACGCCTCGATGGTTGGCCGGTTCTCCTCCAGGCCCTCGGCCGAGCGCCCTTCGGTCGACCGGCCCGCGGAGCCCTCCTGCATCTTCCGGATCGCGCCGCTGAGCAGCCCGCCGTGCAACGGGGACCAGGGGATGATACCGATGCCGTACTGCTCGGCGGCCGGAATCAACTCCAGCTCGACGTGGCGCGTGAGCAGGTTGTAGATCGGCTGCTCGGATACCAACCCGAGCAGGTGCCGCCGGGCCGCCGACTCCTGGGCCATGACGAGGTGCCAGCCGGCGAAGTTGGACGAGCCGACATAACGGATCTTGCCGGCGGTGATGAGCTGCGACATCGCCTGCCAGATCTCGTCCCACGGCGTGCTGCGGTCGATGTGGTGCATCTGGTACAGATCGATCCAGTCGGTCGCCAGCCGGCGCAGCGACTCGTCGCACGCCCTGACGATGTGCCGAGCGCTCAGGCCGCGGTCGTTCGGCCACTCGCTCATCCGGCCGAACACCTTGGTCGCCAGGACCACCTTGTCCCGCCGGCCGCCGCCCTGGGCGAACCAGCGGCCGATGATGGCCTCGGTGATCCCCTCGCCGGTCTTCCAGCCGTACACGTTGGCGGTGTCGAAGAAGTTGATGCCGTGTTCCAGCGCCCGGTCCATGATGGCGAAGCTGTCCGGCTCCGTGGTCTTGGGGCCGAAGTTCATCGTGCCGAGGCACAGCCTGCTCACCGACAAGCCGGTCCGGCCGAGATTGGTGTACTCCATAGAGCCCACCCTAGTGTTGGTACGTGGCCGGCTCGATCTCGCTCCGGGGTGTGCACGTGGGCTACGGTGCCCGGGCCGTGCTGGCGGGCGTCGATCTCACCGTCGGCGCCGGTGACCGGGTCGGCGTCGTCGCGCCCAACGGGGTCGGCAAGTCCACCCTGCTCAAGGTGATTGCCGGAGAGCCGACCCCGGAGTCGGGTAGCGTCCACCGCGCACCCGCATCGACCGCCGTCGTGCTGCTGTCGCAGGAGCCGGTGGTACGGCCGGGAGAACCGCTGCTCGATGTGCTCGACCGGCCGGACCGCTCGGCGGTGCAGCTCTCCGGCGGGCAACAGGCTCGGCTGGCACTGGCCGCGGTGCTGCTCGCCCGGCCGGACATCCTCGTACTCGACGAGCCCACCAACGATCTCGACGACGACGGGCTGGCCCGGCTGGAGCGGCACGTTGGCGGTACGCCGGCCGGGGTGGTGCTCGTCTCCCACGACCGCGCATTCCTGGACGCATGCGTGGACCGGATCGTCGAGCTGGACGAGTTCACCCGCCGGGCGACGGAGTACCTGGCGGGTGGACCGCGTACGAGCGGAGCGCGCGGCCGCCCGGCACGCCGCGATGCAGGCC
>JAEHDK010000727.1 GCA_016880465.1 Micromonosporaceae bacterium | reverse complement strand
CGGCATCGACGTCGACCCGCACGCCACGCTCGGGGTCGAGCCGGTGGTGACCGTCGACCCGGCCTTCGGCCCGCTCACCGCGGCGGCCCGCGAGCGCACCTCGGTCACCTTCGACTACCGGATACCGGCGGACGACGCCAAGAAGCGGCGGCACCTCCACCCCTGGGGCGTGGTCTGCTGGCGCGGCAAGTGGTACGTCGTCGGGCACGATCTCGACCGCCGTGCCACCAGGTGCTTCCGGCTGTCCCGGATCGTGGGCGAGGTCCGCCGCGCCGGACCGGCCGGCGCGTTCGAGCCGCCGGCCGACGTCGACCTGATCAGCCACGTGGCCCGCTGGTCCGGCCCGATCGAGCACACCGGCGAGACGACCGTGGTGGTCCGGCCCGGGCAGGCCGCGGGGGTCCGCCGGTGGGCCGAGTCGGTCACCCAGGGCCCGGACGGCGACCGGTTGGTCCTGCGGTACGCCGATGCCGAGGGCATGGCCTCCTGGCTCGTCCGGTACGGCGCCGACGTCGTGGTGCTCGACCCGCCCGAGGTGCGCGACGCGGTCGTCACCCGGCTGCGCGAGATCCTGGCCGGTCACCGGGCCGCGGCGGCCGCCACTCCGGTCAGCGCCGGGCAGGTCGTGGCACCGTGACGGTGCCCGCGCCCCGCACGTCGACCGACCGGCTCGGCCGGCTGCTCAACCTCGTGCCGTACCTGCTGTCCCGGCCCGGGATCCGGATCGCCGCGGCGGCCGCCGATCTCGGGATCACCGAACGGCAGCTCCGCGAGGATCTTGAGCTGCTGTGGGTCTGCGGGCTGCCCGGGTACGGTCCGGGCGACCTCATCGACCTGGCCTTCGACGGGGATCGGGTCACCGTCACCTACGACGCGGGGATCGACCGCCCGCTGCGGCTGACGCCGGACGAGGCGCTGGCGCTGGTGGTCGCGCTGCGGATGCTGGCCGAGACGCCCGGGATGGCGAACCGGGACGCCATCCAGCGCGCCCTCGCCAAGATCGAGAATGCCGCGGGCGACCTGGCCGATGCGCCGGTCGCGGTCCGCATCCCCGGCAACGACGACCGGTTGTCGACGATCCGCGGCGTGGTGGAGCGGCGCCATGCGCTGCGCCTGACGTACTACACGGCGACCCGGGACGAGATCACCGTGCGGGTGGTGGACCCGATGCGCGTCGTCCTGGTCGCCGGCCGGGCGTACCTGGAGGCGTGGTGCCGGCGCGCCGAGGCCGTCCGGCGCTTCCGGGTGGACCGCATCGACGGCTTCGTCGAGCTCGCCGAGCCGGCCGCGCCGCCGCCGCAGGCCGCGCTGGCCGACGTGCAAGACGGCATCTTCCAGCCCACCGCCGACCTGCCACTCGTGGTGCTGCGGGTGGGCCGGTCGAGCCGGTGGATCACCGAGTACTACCCGTGCCAGCAGGTCCGCGAGGAGTCGCCGGACGCGTGGCTGGTGTCCCTGCGGGTTACCGATCTCACCTGGGCGCGCCGGTTCGTGCTCGGCCTCGGGCCGGATGTCACCGTCGTGTCACCACCCGCGCTCGCCCGCGAGGTGACCGCACAGGCCGAGCGGGCGCTCGCCGCGTACGGCCAGTAGGCTGCCCGTCATGTGGTGGTGGTTCCTATTGGGCGGATTGGTGCTGGGCATCCTGGTCCTCGCGCTCGCCGTCCGGCCGCTGCTGCGCCGGCTCGGCGCGTTGCGGCGGGCCATGCTCCGGCTGCAGCGACGGCGCGGCGACGCCGAAGCCGTCCAGGCCCGAGCCGAGGCACTCCAGGAGCGGCTGGCGGGGCTGCAGGAACGGGCGGTCCTGGCGCAGCGGCGCGGTGCGGCGCTGCGGGATCGTTGACGGTCGCCCCAGCATCCTCAAGACTTCACCGGCTGGGCTTTCAATCGTCCGGCACGCACGTACGATGGGGGTCTGTCGCCCCGGATACCCAGGAGGAGGCCGTTATGGGTGCCCTCAAAGGCTGGCATATCGCCATTTTGGTGGTGGTGCTCGTGCTGCTCTTCGGCGCGAAGCGCCTGCCCGACGCGGCGCGCTCGCTGGGCCGCTCGCTGCGGATCATCAAGGCCGAGACCAAGGGCCTGATGGACGACGACGACCTCGCGGAGAAGGCCGAGCCGCGGACCGCTCGCCAGCCACTCGACCGGGTGCCGGAGAACCGGACCGCGGAGACCCAGCCGCCGCCGGTCGACCCGGTCCAGCGCGTCCGCGACAACTGACATGACCTCCCTGCTGCGTCGGCGGGGACCCAGCCAGTTCAAGCGCGCCGCCGACGGCTCGATGACGCTGGTCGAGCACCTGATCGAGCTGCGCACGCGGTTGTTCCGGGCCTCGCTGGGGATCGTGGCGGGCTTCGTCGTCGGATACCTGCTGTCCATCCCGGTGTACCGCCTGCTGCGGGTGCCGTACTGCGACCTGCCCCGGCCGGCCGGCGTGGACTGCCAGTTCCTGCTGCTCGGCCCGGCGGACTCGTTCCTGCTCCGGTTGAAGATCGCGCTCTGGGTCGGGCTGATCGTGGCCGCGCCGGTGTGGCTCTACCAGCTCTGGGCCTTTGTCGCACCCGGCCTGCACCGGCACGAGCGCAAGTGGGCGTACCTTTTCGTGGCCATCGCGACCCCGCTGTTCGCCGCCGGTGCGGTGCTCGCCTACTTCGTCATCCAGAAGGGCCTGCACTTCCTGCTCACCGCCGGGGTGGTCGGTACGAACACCCAGCTGGAGGTCACCCGGTACTTCGACTTCGTCACGAACCTGTTGTTGATTTTCGGGGTGGCGTTCGAGTTCCCATTAGTGGCGTTGATGCTCAACGTGACGGGCGTCGTGAGCGGTCGGCACATGCTGAGATGGTGGCGGGCCGCGGTCTTCATCTTCTTCCTGTTCTCTGCGATCATGACGCCGACGCCGGACCCGTTCGGCATGACGGCGCTGGCGCTCTGCCTGTCCGCGCTCTATTTCGGCGCGGTCGGCTTAGCGCTGCTCAACGACAGACGGCGCGGCCGCGGTCGGGAGATCTACGCCGGGCTGGACGACGACCAGGCGTCGCCGCTGGCGTACGACCGCGAGGAGGTCGAGGCCGCGCTGCCGGTGCCCGCGCCCGCGCCGCTCGACGCCGACCACGACGATCGCACCCCGGCCCGCCGGTACGACGAGACGACCTGATTCACAGTACGGTCAGCGCCATGACTGACCGCTCGGACACCGACCGGTCCGATCGCTCCGGTGAGGTCGCGGTGCTCGCCAACCCGACCGCGGGTCGGGGCCGCCAGCGTGGCCTGCTGCCGGAGATCCTGGCCCGCCTCGGCAGCACCGGCCGGCCCGTGACGCTGCTCGAGGCCGGCTCCTCGGCGGAGGCGGAGGCGGCGTGCCACGCAGCCGTGGCCGGTGGTGCGACCGCGCTGGTGGCCGTGGGCGGGGACGGCACGGTGCACCGAGCCCTGCAGGCGACGGCCGGCACGGCGGTAGCGTTCGGCGCGGTCCCGGTCGGCACCGGCAACGACTTCGCGACCGAGGTGGGCTTCCCGGACCAGCCGCTGCCGGCGGCCGCGGCGCTCGCCGAGGCGCTGGCCCAGGACCGCACCCGGCAGGTCGACCTGGCCAGCTTGACCGGGCCCGACGGGGTGCGGTGCTGGTACGGGGCCGTGCTCGCGGCCGGCTTCGACGCGCTGGTCAACGAGCGGGCCAACCGGATGCGCTGGCCGCGCGGCAACCGGCGGTACGACATCGCGATCCTGGCCGAGCTGGTCCGGCTGCGGCCGCGGCCGTACCTGTTGCGGATCGACGGTACCGAGCACCGGGTCGACGCGGTGATGGTCGCGGTGGGTAACGGGGCGAGCTACGGGGGCGGCATGCGCATCACCCCGACCGCCGACGTGACCGACGGGTTGCTCGACGTCGTCGTGGTCGGCCCGGTCAGCCGGACCACGTTCGTCCGGATCAAGCCGCGGGTGTACGCCGGTACGCACGTGGACCACTCGAGCGTCACCACGTACCGGGGGACCACTGTGGACGTCGAAGCGGCGGGCATCACCGCCTACGCGGACGGCGAACGGATCTGCCCGTTGCCGGTGTCGGTCACCTGCGTACCGGGCGTCCTGCGCGTCCTGTGCTGACCCGCCGCGGCTCAGCTCGGGACGTGGTCCGCGCCGACCAGGTCCAGCGCCGCGGCGAGCCCGTTGCGCTCGCCCGGGCCCCGGGCGGGCAGGATCAGCGCGGCGCAGCCGGCCCGTACGGCACCCGCATCCGCGGGTGAGTCGCCGACCATCAGCGTCCGCTCCGGCTCGACGCCGAGTAGCGCGCAGGCGTGCCGGAAGATCGCCGGATCGGGCTTGCACCGGCCGACCTGGTACGACAGCGCGTACCCGGCCACCAGGTCGGCAGCGCCCCAGGCGGCCAGCAGCGGCCGCACGTCGAAGCCGATGTTGCTGACCACGGCCACCGGTAGCCCGGCCGCCCGCAGGGCCCGCAGGGTCGGCACGGTGTCCGGGTACACGGTCCACCCGTCCGGGTGCAGCATCCGCTCGTAGAGCGCCTCGGCCAACCCGTCGATGCCGGTGTCGACGGTCGCGGCGAGGCCCGCGTACGTGGCCCGGTGGGCCCGGGCGCTCAGGTCCCGGCAGGCGAACACCTCG
>JAEHDK010000726.1 GCA_016880465.1 Micromonosporaceae bacterium | reverse complement strand
GGGCCGTAGCCGACCAGCACGGCGGTACGGCCACCCGGTGCCGGGCCGCCGATGAGACCGGGTTCCACCGCACCGTCGGTGGGTGCGCTCTCGACCGCCGCGAGCGCTTCGGTCGACGGCTGCTTGGGCGCGCCGCCGTAGTAGCTCGGCTCGGGTTCGCCGCCCGCGTCCGGCTGGGTGTCGATGGCGATAATGGGGGTGCCGACCTCCACAGTGGACCCTTCATCGTGGAAGATCGCCGTGACCTTGCCGGCCCATTTCGCCGGGATCTCCACCGCCGCCTTGGCCGTCTCGACCTCGACGATCGGCTGGTTGAGCGTGACGGTGTCGCCGACCGAGACGAGCCACTTGAGGATCTCGCCCTCGGTCAGCCCTTCGCCCAGATCGGGGAGATTGAACTGTTCTACCCGTGCCACGCGTTCACCACCCGTACGTACGGTCGACGGCGTCGAGTACCCGGTCGAGGTCCGGCAGGTACTCCTCCTCCATCCGGGCGGCCGGGTACGGCGTGTTGAAGCCCGCCACGCGCAGCACCGGCGCCTCCAGACGGGAGAAGCATTTCTCGGTGATCCGGGCGGCCACCTCGGCGCCCAGGCCGCCGCTGCTGGGTGCCTCGTGGACGATCACGCACCGGCCGGTCCGGCGGACCGAGTCGTACACCGGCTCGAGATCGAGCGGGGACAGGGTCCGCAGGTCGATGACCTCCAGATCCCGGCCGTCGTCGGCCACCGCGGTGGCCGCGTCGAGCGCGGTACGCACCATCGGGCCGTACGCGAGCACGGTGGCGTCCCTGCCGGGCCGGAGCACTCGCGCCGCGTGCAGCGGGTGCGCTGCGGACAGTGGCGCCTCGGTGTCGACCTCGCCCTTCTCCCAGTACCGCCGCTTGGGCTCGAAGAAGACGATCGGGTCGTCGGACGCGATGGCCTGCTGGATCATCGTGTACGCGTCGGACGGGTTCGAGCACGCGACGACCTTGAGGCCGGCCGTGTGCGCGAAGTACGCCTCGGGGGACTCGGAGTGGTGCTCGACCGCCCCGATACCGCCGCCGAACGGGATCCGGATCACGATCGGCAGCCGTACCTTGCCCCGCGACCGGTAGTGCATCTTCGCGACCTGCGACACGATCTGGTCGAACGCGGGGTACACGAACCCGTCGAACTGGATCTCGCAGACCGGCCGGTACCCCCGGATCGCCAGGCCCACGGCGGTGCCCACGATGCCCGACTCGGCCAGCGGCGTGTCGATGACGCGCTCGTCGCCGAAATCCTTCTGCAGCCCGTCGGTGATCCGGAAGACCCCGCCGAGCTTGCCGATGTCCTCGCCCATCAGGAGCACCTTGGGGTCGCGCTCCAACGCCCGGCGCAGTCCGTTGTTGAGCGCCTTGCCCAGGGTCAGCGTCTCGACCGCCATCAGTTGGCGCTCCCTTCGAACGAGGCCAGGTAGTCCGCGAACTCGGCCCGCTCGGCGTCCAACAGCGGCGAGCCGTGCGGATAGACGTTGTCGAAGAGCTGCTCGGGATGCGGGTTCGGCATCGAGAGCACCCGCTCGCGCAGGTGGGTCGCCTCCCGCTGGGCCTGCGCGTCGACCTCGGCGAAGAACGCCTCGTCGGCGAGCTGCTGCTTGTCCAGGAACGCCCGGACCCGCTTGATCGGGTCCTTGGCCTGCCAGGCGTCCAGCTCGCTCGCGATGCGGTAGCGGGTCGGGTCGTCCGACGTGGTGTGCGCACCCATCCGGTACGTGTACGCCTCGATCAGGCTCGGGCCCTGGCCCTGCCGGGCGGCGTCGAGCGCGGCCCGGGTGACGGCGTACGACGCGAGCACGTCGTTGCCGTCCACCCGCAGGCCGGGGAAGCCGAAGCCGGCGGCGCGCTGGTACAGCGGGACCCGGGTCTGCCGCTCGATCGGCTCGGAGATGGCGTACTGGTTGTTCTGGCAGAAGAACACGATCGGCGCGTTGAAGACCGAGGCCCAGACAAACGCCTCGTTCACGTCACCCTGGGAGCTGGCGCCGTCGCCGAAGTAGGCGATGACCGCCTCGCCGTCGCCGCCGCCGACCCGGCCGTCCTTGGTGATGCCCATGGCGTACCCGGTCGCGTGCAGGGTCTGTGCCCCGATGACGATCGTGTACATGTTGAACTTGAACGCGTTCGGGTCCCAGCCGCCCTGGTTCACGCCCCGGAACAGGCCGAGCGGCATGATGGGGTCGATGCCGCGGCAGTAGAGCACGCCGTGCTCGCGGTAGGTCGGGAACGCCATGTCCTGCTCGCGCAGCGCGCGGCCGGAGCCGACCTGGGCCGCTTCCTGGCCGAGCAGGCTGGCCCAGATGCCCAGCTCGCCCTGGCGTTGCAGGGCGGTGGCCTCGGCGTCCAGCTTCCGGACGATGACGAGGTCGCGGTACAGCCCGCGGTACTCCTCATCGGTGAAGTCGACGGTGTAGTCGGGGTGCGCCACCCGCTCGCCGTCCGGGGTGAGCAACTGTACGAACTCGGGCTCGGGCGGCGCCGTACCGCCGCCACCTGCCTTGGTTCTGTCGCCCTTCGCCATCCGTATGTCTCCCTGTCGTCATGCCCGGCAACGGGGTCCCCGGCACCGGCGCAGCTCCCCACGGCTGCGGCCGCGAACTCGGGGATGACCGGAGACTGCGGCCGCGTCGCCGCGTGTCCATAGTCGCAGAAGTAGGGCGCAAACCGATTGGCACGGGGCGGGTAGGGCCGAGCTTGGGTGGATATCTGCTGTTTCTCACGCCGGCCGGAGCATCGGTGGGTGCAGCAGGGTAGCCGGCCCGCGCCGGTACAGCTGGGCGGGCCGGCCGCGCTCTCCGGTGGTCCACCGCCCAGTGGGTACGACGAAACCGGGCGTGGTCGTCACCTTGCGATGGAAGTTGCGGGGGTCGAGCGCGGTGCCCCACACGGCCTCGTAGACCTCGCGCAGCGCGCCGATGGTGAACTCCGCCGGGCAGAACGCGGCGGCCAGCGGGCTGTACTCCAGCTTGGCGCGGGCGCGCTCCACCCCGTCGGCAAGGATCCGCTCGTGGTCGAAGGCGAGCCGGTCGCGGTCCACATCGGACAGTCGATGCCAGGCGGCCTCGGCGGCGTCGGTGCCCGCCTGCGGTACGGGTAGGTCCGCCAGGAGGGCCAGGTACCCGATCGTGACCACCCGGCCCCGCGGGTCGCGGTCGGGGGCGCCGTAGCTCGCCAGCTGTTCGAGGTGCCCGGCCGTCTCGTGCACTCCGGTCTCCTCCCGCAGCTCGCGCACCGCCGCGTCCGGCAGGTCCTCGGCCGCGCCGACGAACCCGCCCGGCAGGGCCCAGCGGCCGGCGTACGGCGGTGCGCCGCGCTTGACCAGCAGCACGCTCAGCGCGTCCCGGCGGATCGTGAGCACGACGAGATCGACGGTCACCGCGGAGTCGAACATCCGATTAATCACCACCTTGACGAGAATCTACCATGGCGGTTATCGTCGGTATGACGAGAATATAAGGGAGGGCGGTGCGCGATGGCCGACGTGACGAGACGACTGTTCCTGCGACATCTGCGCGGGACGCCGACGACCTGGGTGCGGCACCACGTGCGGGGCAAGGTCCGGCACGAGGGGGTCGGGCCGGCCTTCTGGTACCGGCCGCTCACCGCGGTGCTCAGCGAGGTGCCGGTCGACGACCGCGAGCTGCCGCTGCTGTTCCACGCCCGTACGGCCGACTTCGCGGACGTC
Organism: Micromonosporaceae bacterium; assembly: GCA_016880465.1. Classification (GTDB taxonomy): domain Bacteria; phylum Actinomycetota; class Actinomycetes; order Mycobacteriales; family Micromonosporaceae; genus EFPC-2. The sequence goes on along the minus strand of JAEHDK010000726.1, from coordinate 637 downwards.
ACCGTGCAGGCCACGGTGACGTACCGGCTGAGCGACCCGGTGCTGGCCGCGACCCGGCTGGACTTCTCGATCGACCCGTGGCACGGCCGCTGGCGGGCACAGCCGCTCGACCAGGTGGCGACGCTGCTCGCGGAGCTGGCCCAGCAGCCCGCGCTCGACCTGCTGGCGCGGGTACCGCTGACCGAGGCGCTGACCGCGGGAATCGCGCCGGTCCGGGCGGCGGTGGCGGACGCCCTGGGCGCTGACCCACGGTTGGCGGAGACGGGGGTGACCGTGGTCAGCGCCCGGGTCGTGGCGATCCGGCCGGAGCCCGAGCTCGATCGCGCACTGCAGACGCCGACGCGGGAGGCGGTGCAGGCGGATGCCGATCGCGCGACGTTCGCGCGCCGCGCGCAGGCGGTCGAGCAGGAGCGCGCCATCGGCGAGAACGAGTTGCAGACCAAGATCGAGCTGGCCCGGCGGGAGCAGCAGCTCGTCGAGCAGCACGGCGCGAACAGCCGGCGCCGGGCCGAGCTCGAGGCGGCCGCGGAGCTGGCCACTGCCCGGGGGAAGGCCGAACGGGCCGGGGTGCACGCCACGGCCGAGGCCGAGAAGGAGCGGCTGCTCGCGGCCGCCCGGGCCGACGGGGTGCGCGCCG
>JAEHDK010000093.1 GCA_016880465.1 Micromonosporaceae bacterium | reverse complement strand
GGCACGGACCGGAGGGGCGAGAGGCTACCGGCGGTGAGCGAGGCTCGGGCGTTCATGGAGCCAGCGTACCTGGTCATACCGACGGTACGACGTATGCTTGGACAATGGTGGTCCGCAAGATCACAATTTCCCTCGAGGAGGGCGCCTACCAGGCCGCGGCCGGCGCCGCCAAGGCCGCCGGGCTGAGCCTGTCGGCGTGGCTCTCGCGGTACGCCGAGCACCGGGCCCGGGTCGAGGAGGGGTTGCGGGCCGTGGCGGCGTACGAGCAGGAGTACGGGCCGCCCGACCGGATCGACGGCCTCCTCGACGATCTCGGCGTCGGATCGCCGGTATCACCGGAGCGGGACGCGGAGTACGCCGCCGCGCTCGGCCGGCTCCGCGCCGACTGACCTGCATGGGTGGTCTGATCTACGACGACAGCGCGCTGGTGGCCGCTGCGCGGGCGGACGCTCGCATGTGGACACTCCACCGGGGCGCGCTGGAGCGCAATGAGGCGCCGCTCGTCCTGGCGCCGGTCCTCGCCCGCGCCTGGGGTGCCACCGCCGGCCGGCCCGGCCCCCTGCCCGCCCTGTTGCGGGGCTGCTCGCTCGTCGACTTCCCGGTGGCCGCGGCGTACGACGTGGGCCGGTTGCTGGCCCGCTCGGGTACGACGGACATCGTCGCCGGCGCCGTGGTACTCGCCGCGGTGACGACCCGGTCGGCGCTGGTGACCGCCGTCCCGGCACCACTGCACACGCTGGCCGAGGCGCTCGGCGTGCGGCTGGCCCTCACGGTCGTGTGAGGGGCCGAACGGGCCGCCGGCGAGCGGAGGACGCAATGCCCGGGAACAGGCGGCCGACCGTCACCTCGATGATCGAGCGCAGCCCGTGCCGGTAGGGCGGCGCCGGGAACGCGACCATCAGCTCCGCGAACCGGGGCTCGTCGGGCAGCGGTGTAGTCGAGCTACGCCACGCGGAGCGGATCGAGCACGGCGAAGCAGCCGGTCATCCCCTTCGGGGACACGTTCACGTGCCCGTCCACCACGGCCGGTGCGGTCGCCACGAAGAACACCCGCTGATCGAGTACGAACTCCCGCAGCCGCCGGTCGATTGCCTCGTACACCGTTGCCACGGCGTCAGCGTATGGCCGTCGCCGGCCACCCCCGGCGCGCCGCAGCGGCCTGGGTGTGTGCGGCGAACAGCCGGAAGTCCGAGGTGTCCTCGGGATGCCACTGCACACCCACGACGAACGACCGGGTGGGGTCCTCCAGCGCCTCGACCAGCCCGTCCTCCGGGCTCCAGCCGGTGGCGGCGAGCCGGCCGGGGTCGGCGATCCCCTGGAGGTGGAACGAGTTCACGACCACGGCGTCACCGAGGTTCGCGTGGCAGGCCGAGCCGCCCGCGAACTGGACGTTGTGCTCGCCGAACTTCGGCCCGGTAATGGGCCGGTGGTGGTCGTGGCCGAGCACGTCGGGCAGGTGCTGGTGCAGGCGGCCACCGTACGCCACGGCCATGAGCTGCATCCCCCGGCAGATGCCGAGCACCGGCATGTCGGCCCCGATCGCGGCGTGCAGCAGCAGCAGCTCGGCGGCGTCCCGCTCCGGCTTGGTCTGCACGGTCGGGTGCGGCCGCTCGCCGTAGCGCGCCGGGTCCACGTCGGACCCGCCGGTGAACACGATCCCGTCGATGCGGTCGAGGATGTCGACGTCCGGATCGTCGGGCGTGATGAGTACGGCCCGGCCTCCGCTCGTGTGCACCGCGTGGACATAGGACAGTGGCAGCACGGCCGCGAATGTGTCATTGAGCCCGAACCGGGCCTCTTCCGCATAGGTCGTGATGCCGATGACCGGCCTGGACACGCGTGCCTCGACCTCCTTGACTGGCGGTTTCCCTGGTCACTCTGCCCGCTACCGCAACCTACCCCGCACGATCAGTTATCGGGAGACGCCGCGGTGAGCGCATTGAGTTGTGGTGGTCACAGCGGGGTCACGTACGCCCCGGTGATCCCGCCGTCGACGACGAACGTCGAGGCGGTGATGAACGACGCGTCGTCGCTGGCGAGAAACGCCACCGCGGCGGCGATCTCCTCCGGCTCGGCGAACCGGCCCATCGGTACGTGCACCAGCCGCCGAGCCGCGCGCTCCGGGTCCTTGGCGAACAGCTCCCGCAGCAGCGGCGTGTTGACCGGTCCGGGGCAGAGCGCGTTGACCCGGATGCCCTCGCGGGCGAACTGCACGCCGAGCTCGCGGGTCATCGACAGCACGCCGCCCTTGCTCGCGGTGTACGCGATCTGGCTCGTCGCGGCGCCCATGAGCGCGACGAAGCTCGCCGTGTTGACGATGGCGCCGCGGCCCTGCCGGCGCATCTGCCCGATCGCGTACTTGCAGCAGAGGTAGACGGAGGTGAGGTTGACCCGCTGGACCCGTTCCCAGGCGGCCAGGCCGGTGTCCAGGATTGAGTCGTCGTCGGGTGGCGAGATCCCCGCGTTGTTGAACGCGATGTCGACGCTGCCGTGCCGGCCGGCCACCTCGTCGTAGAGACTGCGCACCTGGCCCTCGTCGGCCACGTCGCAGGCGATGAAGTCCCCGCCGACCTCCTGCGCGGCGGCCGTACCGGTGACCGCGTCCACGTCCACCGCGACGACCGTCGCACCGTCCGCGGCCAGCCGCCGCACGGTCGCGAGGCCGATCCCGCTGCCCGCCCCGGTCACGACCGCGACGCGGCCCGTCAAGCGAAGTGCCACTCGATCCTCCGTACTGATGAAGACGTTCTTGACATCGGTGAACGCGTCCAGCGCGGTGGCGGGAACCACGGCACGATCACGCCGACGACGACGGGCGCGGTCGCCGGGGGAGACCCGGTTCAAGACATCCGTCATAACCGCTCGAACCCCCGGTAGAGCTCCCAATCGGTCACCGCGGCGTCGAACGCGGCCAGCTCGACCCGCGCGTTGTTCGCGTAGTGCGCCACGACCTCCGTACCGAAGGCCACCCGGGCGACCGCGCTGCCCTCCCACAGCTCGAGTGCGTCCCGCAGCGTGCCCGGCAACCGGGCGGCGGCCGCGTCGTCGTACGCGTTGCCCGCGACCGGCGGCTCCAACTCCAGCTCGTGCTCGATGCCGTACAGCGCGCCCGCGACGACGGCGGCGATCGCCAGGTGCGGGTTGACGTCCGCGCCCGGTACCCGGTTCTCCACCCGCAGGAATGGGCCGTGCCCGACGATCCGCAGCGCGCACGTACGGTTGTCCCGCCCCCACCGGATCGCGGTCGGTGCGAACGAGCCCGGCCGGTACCGCTTGTACGAGTTGACGTTGGGCGCATACCACAGGCTCAGCTCGCGCATCGTGGTGAGCAGTCCAGCCACCACCTGGGCCGCCAGCGGGGACAGGCCGGCCGGCCCGTCCCCGGCCATCGCGGGGCCATCCGGCCCCCGCAGCGAGAAGTGGATGTGGCACGAGTTGCCCTCGCGGGTGTTCGGCTTCGCCATGAAGGTGAGTGCCAGGCCCTCCTGCGCGGCGATCTCCTTCGCCCCGGTCTTGTAGACCACGTGCCCGTCCGCGCAGGTCAGCGCGTCCGCGTAGCGGAACGCGATCTCGTGCTGGCCGAGGTTGCACTCCCCCTTGGCGCCCTCCGGATGCAGCCCGGCGCCAGCCATCTCGACCCGGATCCGGCGCAGCAGCGGCTCGATGCGGGCGGTGCCCTGTACGGAGTAGTCGACGTTGTACAGGTTCGCCGGGGTCAGGTCCCGGTACCCGCGCCGCCACGCCTCCTCGTACGTGTCCCGGTAGACGATGAACTCCAGTTCGGTGCCGGCGTACGCGCGCAGCCCGTGCCCGGCCAGCCGGTCGAGCTGGCGGCGCAGGATCTGCCGCGGCGACGCGGCCACCGGGCTGCCGTCGAACCAGGCGAGGTCGGCGAGCAGCAGCGCGGTCGCCGGCTGCCACGGCACCCGGCGCAGCGTGGTCAGGTCGGGCACCATGGCGAAGTCGCCGTACCCGCGCGCCCAGGACGACATCTCGTAGCCGTCCACCGGGTTCATGTCGACGTCCACGGCGAGCAGGTAGTTGCACCCTTCCGCGCCGTTCGCGACGACCTCGTCGAGGAAGTGCTCGGCGTGCAGCCGTTTGCCCTGTAGTCGTCCTTGCATGTCGACGATGCCGAGCACGACGGTGTCGATCGTGCCGCCCTCGACGGCGACCCGCAGTCCTTCCAGGGTCAGCATGCGCAGGTCCTCTCCGGCTCCGATTGGTCTACTACTGAACCATTAGCGCGGTCAACCCAATAGCCCGCGAAGCAGCTCGGCCGTACCACCACGTGCATCGCCGGCTCCGGCTGCTCGACCGCGGCCGGCTCGACCGCGACCGGCTCGTCGATGGTACGGCGCGGGCCGGTGAACCAGTGCCTCGCCGACGGCTGTTCCCGCCCGCGCTGGACCGGTTCGCCGAACCGTGGGCCGCGGCCCGCCGGGGGCGCCGGCACAGGCCACAGTGGACATAGCGCGGCCGCGCCTTCCGTCCACTGTGGAGGTGACCCGGGTGGCGGTGGGGGTGTCCGGCGGGTGGCTCGGCGCGACGGT
>JAEHDK010000725.1 GCA_016880465.1 Micromonosporaceae bacterium | reverse complement strand
TCTGGCCGTGGCCGTACCACCGCCGCGAGCACCCGTCACCGGCCGGACTACCTACCCAGTCACGAATCTCATTGATGTCCGCCCCGCCACCTGTCAACCTAGGCTGCCGGACATGACCGAGCAGCCATCGATGCAGCCCACAACGCTCGCGAGAAGCGCGGGCCTACTTTTCCTGATCGTGATCATCGGGGCCGCCTTCGCGGTGTCCGTCCGAAATTCCGTCGTAGAGCCGGGCGATGCCGCGGCGACCGCCGACAACATCCGCGCCTCGGCCACCCTGTTTCGCGTCGGCTTCGTCGTCGACCTCGTTGCCGGCCGCACGCGGCGGCTGACCCATGTTGACCGCGTTGCGCTCCGAGGCGTCAGACCACGCTCCCGTCACTGAGTCGATGATGATGCCATCCAGGCGGCGACCTGGGCGCGCGAACGGTAACCGAGCTTATTGAGGATGCTCCGGACGTGGCTGTCGACGGTGTGCTCGGAGATGAACAGGCGGGCGCCGATCTGCTTGTTGCTCAGGCCCTCGGCGACCAGTTGCGCCACCTCGGCCTCGCGCTTGCTCAGCAGGGCGGTGCCCATGCCGCCAGGCGCCGGCGCGGCGGCGCCGGTGCGTTCCCCCAGCGCGAGCCCGATTGCGTCGTCGCGGCTCATGTCGCGCCCGGCGTTCACCTGCGCCTGGAATGTGGTGCTTCCGAGGGCGGTTCTCGCGGACTCGTTGGCGCGGGTCAGGAGGGGCGCGACGTATGGCAGCAGGGTCGCGCCGACGCCGTGTTGCACGGTCTCCGCCGCCCCGAACAATTGCGCCGCGAGCCGCGGCTGGCCGGAACCCGCGGCGTGGCAACCCAATCCGTCCAGCAGGATGTGCTGGGCCACCCGGTCGTCGATGCGGCGGGCGATCCGGAGCGCCTCGACGAACAGCGGCTTCGACTCCTGGATGTCGCCGCCGATCAGGGCGGCGAGGCCGAGATTCAGCAGCATCATCTCCAGCGCGTAGAGGTCGCCCACCTCCCGGCTGAGGTGCACTCCCTCGGTGGAGGCCGACCCGACCGTGTCGAGATCGCCATCCAGCAGCCCACCGAGTGCTCGGGCCTGGAGCAACGCGATCGTGGCGGGATAGTTGTCCAGGCCCGAGGTGACGGCGTGGGCGGCGGCGAGCAGGTCCAGCGCGGACGCGCGGTCCCCGGCCCCGTGGGCGGCGATAGAGGCCAGGGACAGCGCCTGCGCCCGCAGGGTAGGTAGCTCAGCCTCGTCGGCCGCCACCGCGGCCCGCTCCAGGGCGGGCCGGGCGGTCGTGAGATCGGCCTGCAGCACGGCGAGGAAACCGCGCATGAACTCCGCGAAGGCCAGCGATCCGGGGTGGCCGGGTCCGGCCAGCTCGTCGAGCCAGCGAACGCCCTCACTGGTCGCGCGGGTGACCCAGTACCATCCCACGGCGCTGGCGAGATCGAGCCCTCGCTGGCGGTCCTGTCGGGCCAGGCATCGCTGAAGGACGGCGCGGATGTTGTCCATCTCGAGGTCCATCCAGTCGAGCCACTCGACCAACCGGTACCGGGCCTGCGGCAGGGTCTGCTGGCACCGGTCCCGGTAGTACTCGGCGCAGCGCAGCTCGATGACCTCGTCCTCGCCGGCCTCCCGCAGCTTGAGGCCGGCGTACTCCCGCATCGTCTCGTGCAGGCGATAACAGGCGACGTCCTTCACCTCGTCCTTCGTCACGAGGGACTTGTCGACCAGGGACGAGAGCACGTCCAGTACCCGAGACGGCGGAACGTCGTCGCTGCCGCAGACCGGCTCGACGTCGTCGACGGTGAACCGGCCGGCGAACACGCACAACCGCCGCAGCAGCGCCTGCTCGTCGGCTGTCAACAGGTCGTGACTCCAGTCGATCGTCGTGCGCAGGGTCTGATGGCGGGGCAGGGCGGCCCGGCCGCCGCCGGTGAGCAGGCCGAACCGGTCGGTCAGCCGGTCGAGAATCTGTGACACCGACAGGACCCGCGTCCGCACCGCCGCCAACTCGATCGCGAGCGGCAATCCGTCGAGCCGGCGGCACAGCTCCACCACGGCCGCATGGTTGGCGTCGGTCAACTCGAAGCCGCCCGGGCCGGCCGCCGCCCGTTCCCCGAACAGCCGCACCGCCTCGTTCTGCCGTAACCGTTCCAGGGGTACCGCTGGTTGGTCTGCCGGCAGGTCGAGCGGAGGTACGGCGACGACGTACTCACCCGGTACCGACAGCGGCTCGCGGCTGGTGGCGATGACGCGCACTCCGGGGGCGGTTCGCACGACGTGGGCCAGAAACCCGGCGGCCGCCGCGAGCAGGTGTTCGCAGTTGTCCATCACCAGCAGCAGCCGCTTGTCCCGCAGGTACGCCAGCAGCAGGGCCACGGGATCGGTCACGGCCTGGTCCCTCAGGTCCAGGGCCGCCAAGACGGCGTGACCGACCAGCGCGGGGTCCCGCACGTCGGAGAGTTCCACCAGCCATGCGCCACCGGGGAATCCGCGGACCAGGTCGGTCGCCGCCCGGATCGCCAGGCGGGTCTTGCCCACGCCACCTGGCCCGACCAGGCTGACGAGGCGGGCCTCGGTGAGCTTCGTCCGCACGTCGGCCAGTTCCCG
>JAEHDK010000724.1 GCA_016880465.1 Micromonosporaceae bacterium | reverse complement strand
CGGGATCCAGTCGCTGACCCAGCCGCAGCAGCCCCGGCGCCTTGTTGCGATTGGCGAAGGCGCGCACCTCGCGCAGCGCGGTCGCCATCCGCTCGCCGATCCCGGGCGGCGCCGCCGCGGAGCCGCCCGGTGCGGCCGCGGCCTGCGCCCACGCCGCGCAAGCGATCGCAAGCGACAGCATCCGATCCGTGCTGCTCGGGAAGCCGGCGTAGATCTCCGCGGCGCTCTCGTGCAGTTCCGCGGCTCGGGTGTGATCGCCCGCCGCCGCGGCCAGTGCCGCTGCGGCGGTACCGGCGGCCGCGCGCGACCACGGCGTCTGGTGCGGGCTCTCCCGGACGAGCTCGTAGATGATCAAGGCAGCCTCGGGCCCGACGATCGCGGCGGCGTGGGCGGCCGCACCGGCCCACTCCCCGCTCGCCAGCGTGGGTACCCGTCGGGCGGCCTCGGCCAGGTCCCGGATCAGCGCGCCGGCCTCGGCGGTACGGCCCTGGAGCGCCCGGCACAGCGCCCCCAGCGCCAATGCGGTCCACAGTGGACGATGGAAGCCGCTGCCCCGCGCCGAGGCGAGCGCGTCGTCCACGTCGTCGGGGTGCGGCGGGCCGGGCAGCGGTTGGCCGCGTAGCACCCGCAGGCAGTTGCGCAGCCCGCGGACCTGTACGTCCCAGAGACCGCTCGCCACCCCCGTGAACGCGTCGGCCGCGGCCAGCTGCAGGTCGAACTCGCCGGCGTAGTAGGCGCGCAATGCCTCGTCGGAGTAGCCGGTCGCGAGGTGCGGGCCACCGCCGGGCGGTCTGGCCTGGGCGAGCAGCCTCGCCGACCGGTCGATCTCGCCCTCCTCGCGCAGCGCGTACGCCAGGTTCTGGCTGGCCCGCGGCAGCGCCAGCAACTCGTTGGCCGTGCACAGCTCCAGCACCGCGTGCAGCTCGGCCAGGCCATCCGGGTCACCCGACTGGTACAGCGTGGTACCCACCGTGATCCGGGCGTTGGCCAAGACCTCGATCAGTCCGAGCCGCTCGGCGATCTCGGCCGCCGCGCCGGCCGCCGCGACCGCCGGATCGCGCTCGTAGTTGAGCATGTGCAGCCGGCCGAGCTCGGCGTACGCCTCGGCCTTCGGCGCACTGTCCGGCAGCGCATCGAACAGCTCGACCGCACGGTCCAGACAGGACAGTGCCGCGTTGCGGTCGGCACCCAGCCACGCGGCCTGCCCGAGCAGCGTCCAGGCGCGGGCGGCCCGAGCCTGGTCGCCGTGCGCGAACAGCCGGTCGGCGAGCGCGGTCAGCTGGCCGGTGCCACCGCCGGCCAGGAACCCGTCACCGTCCCGGTAGAACGCGATCTCGGTCGCGAACAGCTCGAGCCGGAGCCGGTCGAGCGCATCCTCGTCGTCATCCGGGCCGAACAGGGCGAGCGCCCGGCCGATATGCGCCTGCGCGGTGTCCAGCGCGCGCAGCGCGTACGCCCGCTGGGCCGCCCGGTACAGCGCCGCACGTGCGGCCGCCGCGTACCGCCCACCATCGCCGAGCGTCCGGGCGATCTCGTGCGCGGCCCACCGGTGGTGGGCCAGCACCTCGGCCAGGTCGGTGTCCCGGCCCCGGGACACCGCGTCGAGCCAGTCGGCCGTGCGCTCGTGCCGGGCCACCCGCTCGGTACGCGGCAGTCGCTGGTAGCACACGTCCCGGACGAGGATGTGCCGGAACCGGAACTCGCCCTGTCCGGCCATCGTCGAGTCGACCTGCTCGTGGACGAAGTCGCGCTGCTCGAGCCGGCGCAGCGAGCGCTCGACGGACTCGACCGGCCGGCCGAGCGCGGCGGCCACCGCTCCCGGCCAGAACTGCATGCCGACGACGGCCGCGGCCAGCAGCACCGTACGGTCGGCCGGATCGAGCAGATCCACCCGGTTGGCGATCACCGCGTGCACACTGTCCGGCATCGGCAGGTCGCGGTCCTGCGTGTCCAGCGCCCAACCGCGCCCGGAGTGCCGCAGCGCGCCGCGCTCGATCAGCATCCGGACGTACTCGTGGGCATAGAGCGGGTTGCCGTCGGCCAGCTCGATCAGCGGGGTGAGCAGGTCGGCGGAGAACGCGGCCTGACCGAAGAGCTGGGCGTAGAGCGTGGCGATCGCGGTGTCGCGCAGGGGCGGCAGGGTGATCGTCAGCGAGCCGGTGATCGTGCCGGCCCAGGCGGGATCGCGCTCGACGAGCTCCGGCCGGGCGGTACACAGCAGCAGCAGCGGTACGTCCCGGATCGAGGCGCCGAGCAGCTCGATGAACCGGCGCATCGGCTCGTCCGCCCAGTGCATGTCCTCGAATACGAGGATCGTCGGCCGGCGGGCGGCGAGCGCCACGATGAACCGCCGCCAGGCTGACTCGGCCTCCTCGGCCGGCAGCAGCGGCGCGGGCAGGCCGACGAGCGGGCCGAGCGCGTCGGTCAGCCGGGTCGCCTCGGGCTCGGCGACCAGGTCGCGTACGGCCGCGCTGAGCCGCTCGGCAGCGGTCGCCGCCGGATCGGTGTCGAGGATGCCCGCCTCCGCCTTCACGATGTCGGCGAGCGCGGCGAAGGTGACGTTCTCGCCGAACGGTGGGCACCGCCCGGTACGCCACGTGACCGGCTGGTCGATCAGCCGGTCGGCGTGCCGGAAGAGCTCCCGGACGAGCCGGCTCTTGCCGATCCCGGCCCGGCCGAACACGGTCACCAGCTGCGGCATGCTGTCCCGCAGCGACCGGTGCAGCGCGTTGACCAGCAGGCCGAGCTCGTGTTCCCGGCCGACCAGCGGGGTGGCGTCCAACTCGCGGTCGGCGTACTGGCGCTGGACGGGGGCGAGCGCCTCCCACACGTCGGTGGTCGCGGTACGCCCGCGCAGCTGTACGGACTGGCCTTCGCCGTACCGGATCGCGGTCCTCGTCGCCGCGTACGTCACCCCGCAGACGAGAACCGCGCCGGGATTGGCGACCGCCTGCAACCGGGACGCGGTGTTCACCACGTCGCCGGCGACGATCGCCAGACCGCCGTCGCGGGCCGCGGCGACGTCCACAATGGCCTCGCCGGTGGCGATGCCGACCCGGAAGCGCAGGCCGCCTGCGGACTCGGGGGCGAACCGGGCGAGCACCCGCTGCAGCTCCAGCCCGGTCCGGACACAGCGCAGCGCGTCCGTCTCGGTCGCGATCGGCGCGCCGAACAGCGCCATCACCGCGTCGCCGATGTACTTCTCGACGACGCCGCCGTACTGGCCGATGACCCGGCGCGCCGCGGTGAAGAAGCTCGTCTGCACGCCGCGGACGAGCTCGGGGTCGGTCCGCTCGGTGTACGGCGTCGAGTCGACCAGGTCGACGAACAGCACGCTGACTCGGCGGCGGTCCTCCTGGCCGGTCTCGGTCGGACCCCGGTCGGCCCGGGCCGCGCCGCAGGCGGTACAGAATGCCGCGCCGGCGGCCAGCACCCGGCCGCACCGCCGGCACGCGTAGCTCAGCTCGGTACCGCAGCCGCCGCAGAACCGGTCATCGTCGGCTGCGGGCCGGCCGCACCGTGGACATGGCGAAGCGATTCGTCCCTCCTGTGCGGGGCTGCGGAGATCCGACAATCCGTCGCAGCCGAGTATCACGGCCCGTGCCGGTGTCCGGTACCGGCCAGTTGGGTAGCGGACAGTGCCGTCCGCCCAGTTCGCCGTTAGAGTCGGCCCCGCGAAGCGACCTTCTGCATGATCACGAGGAACCCCGAGGAGACTCGCAATGGTGCATGTACGACTGGCGCAGGACTGGACCGACGACGCCGGCACCGCGCACGCGGCCGGTGACATGGTCGACGTCGACGCGGGGACGCTGGCCGAGCTCGAGGCGGCCGGGATCGTCGCCGGCCCGGGCGAGGGTACGCAGTGGCCCGGCCCGACCGGCGGCGAGGGCGAGAGCTGGCCCGGCCCGACCGTCTGACGGAGAAATTCTTAAAACGATAAGCATTGTTTGTTGACTGCCTGCTTGGATTTCTTGACATAGTTTTCCAATTCCTACCATTAGCATAT